>DATKLF010000064.1:0-10491 GCA_035542555.1 Solirubrobacteraceae bacterium
CGCCCGTCGAGCTCGTCGCGCGCTACCGCGCGCCGCAGGTCGACGTGGCGACGCCCGAGGTCGAGGCCGGCGCCGGCATGGGGGACGACGGAGCGGACCGGGGGGCCGCTCCGTCGCTGCCGGCGCTGAGCCTCGATGCACCCGATCCGTTCACGCTGCGCACGCTGGCCGGCTGGCTGCGCCACGCCGGCTCCGTCGGCGTGCCGCAGGTACAGCTCGCGCTGCGCCGCAGCGGCACGCGCGGGCTGTGCGCGTGGTGGAACGTGCGCACCGGGCGCTTCGGCGCCTCCAGTCGCGCCGCCTGCCAGAGCCCGCGCTTCATCGGCGCCAGCATGCGCCGCACGCCGGGCGGGTGGCGCTGGCGTGTCGCCCTGGGCCGCCTGCTGCCGCCCGGCAGCTACGCGTTCGTCGCGCGCGTGCTGGGCGACGACGGCGCGCCGATCCAGTTCCTGCGTCAGTAGTGCGGCCGCCCGCGC
This sequence comes from Solirubrobacteraceae bacterium, assembly GCA_035542555.1. Lineage (GTDB taxonomy): Bacteria > Actinomycetota > Thermoleophilia > Solirubrobacterales > Solirubrobacteraceae > F1-60-MAGs163. The sequence continues at coordinate 477 of DATKLF010000064.1, forward strand.
GGCGCACCGCGGGCCGCGCCGTGCGCCGCTTCGACGATTGCCCGCCGAAGCGCCAGCGCGTACCGTCCTCGCCATGAGCAGCGACACGCGTTTCTGGCACCCGTTCGCGGACATGGCCGCCGTTCGCGGGCACGAGATCCTGATCACGCGCGGCGAGGGCGTGTACGTGTGGGACGCGGCCGGCACCCGCTATCTCGACGGGACGGCGAGCCTCTGGTGCGTCAACGTGGGGCACGGGCGCACGGAGATCGTCGAGGCTGTCGCCGCGCAGATGCGTGAGCTCGCGGGCTACTCGGCGTTCGGGGCGTTCACGAACCGCCCGGCCGAGACGCTCGCCGAGCGCCTGGCCGGCTACGCAGACGGGCTCGTCGACGACCCGCGCATCTTCTTCGGCCTGGGTGGCGGCGACGCGATCGACACGGCGGCCAAGCTCGCGCGCCGCTATTTCGCCGCGATCGGCCAGCCGGACCGCGTGCACCTGATTGGCCGCTCCCAGGGCTATCACGGCACGCACGGCCTGGGCACGAGCATCGGCGGCATCCCCGCCAACCAGGCCGGGATGGGCCCGCTGGACCCGGACACGAGCCACGTGCCGTGGGACTCGCTCGAGGCGCTCGAGGCCGAGTTCGAGCGCGTCGGCCCCGAGCGCGTGGCCGCCGTGTTCGCCGAGCCGGTGATCGGCGCGGGCGGCGTGCACCGCGTCCCGCCCGGCTACCTCCAGGGGCTCGCCGCGCTCTGCGAGCGCTACGGCGCCCTGTTTGTCGCCGACGCGGTGATCGGCGCGTTCGGGCGCCTGGGCACGTGGTTCGCCGCGGACCGCTTCGGGCTGCGACCGGACATGATCGCCTTCGCCAAGGGCGTCACGAGCGGCTACCTGCCGCTGGGCGGCGTCGTGGTGAGCGGCCGGGTCGCCCAGCCGTTCTTCGAGGAGGGCGGCCTGTGGTTCCGACACGGCCAGACCTATTCGGGCCACGCGACCTGCTGCGCGGCGGCGCACGCGAACCTCGACATCATCGAGCGCGAGGGCCTGCTCGAGCGCGGGCGCGAGCTGGAGGACGAGATCACCGCGGCGATGCGCCCGCTGGAGGGCGGGGCGCTGGTCGGCGAGGTGCGCGTCGGGATCGGCGCGCTCGCCGCGGTCGCCTTCGACCCGGACGCGCTCGCCGAGCACCCCGATCTTCCCGCGCGGACCTTCGCGGCGGCCAAGGAGCGCGGCGTGCTCGTGCGTCCGCTCGGCGACGCCGTCGCGATCTCGCCGCCGCTGACGATCACGCGCGAGCAGGTCGGCCAGGCCGCCGAGGGGATCGGCGAGGCCGTCGCCGCCGTGGCTGCGGGCCTCGGCCGCGCCCCGAGCGCCGCCGGCGCCTGACAGCGCGGCCGGTTCTCCAGCGCGAACGACGCGTTCAGGCGGCCAGCCGGGCGCGTGCGCCGCCGTTGCGCGACGCGGCCGGGGACTCGACGACGACCCAGCACGGCCGCTTTTCGAGCAGCTCGCGCGTGATCGGTCCGAACCCCTGCTCGGACGGCGGGGCGTGCGTCGTCGCGAGGTACACGAGGTCGGCGTGCGAGCGGCGCGCCTCCTGGACGAGCACCTCGCCCGGGTCGCGCGTGGTGACCAGGCGCGTGTGGACCTTCAGCCCCGACTGCCTGCCGGCGATTCGCGCGGCCTCCAGGACGGCGAGCCCCTTGGCCTCCTCGGCCGACATGTCCGCCTCCAGCGGCAGCTGCGTGGGGATGCGCACGACGTAGACGCACAGCACCTCCGCGTCCTCTCCGACGAGCTTGGCGGCGCGCCGGATCGCGCCGCCGCTCACATCGCCGCCGAAGATCGGCACCAGCGCGCTGTGGTAGGCCAGCGGCACGAATCCCTCGGGAGCGGGGGGGCGCTCGATCACGTGCCGGCTCGTGAGGTCCAGGCCCGAACGCCGGCGGTAGACGACATATCCGATGACCCCGATGATCATCCAGCCCATGCCGACGGTCCGCGCCTCCGTGTGGAGCCACAGCACCGAGCACCAGGCGATGAACGTGCCGATCGCGCCGAACACCGCGGGCAGCGGGATCTGCGCGCCCTTGTAGCGGATGTTCCAGCCGATCCGGTACGGGCGTGCGCGGTCGGGCTGCTTGATCCGCAGCGCGATGATCGACACGTGCGCCGTGGTGAACGACAGCATCGCGCCGAACGAGTAGAGGTTGCCCAGGAAGTCGGTCTTGCCGGGGATCAGCAGGAGGCACGCGAACGTCGAGAACAGGACGATGGTGAACCACGGCGTCCGGTAGCGCGGGTGCAGGCGCGAGAAGAGCCCGGGCAGCTGGCGGTGCTCGGCCAGCGACCACGAGAGCCGTGAGATCCCGATCAGTCCCGCGTTCGTGGCGATGAAGAGGATCGTGGCCGCGAGCAGGCCGACGTAGGAGGTGACCGCGGTCTCCAGCCAGCCGTGCAGGTGGAACGCCGAGACGATGCCCAGCACCGGGTCGTCCTTGTAGACGGTGCCGAGCTTCGTGGTGTAGACGCCCGCGTGCTCGATGACCGGCAGCGCCGAGAGCGCCACGACGGAGATGCCCGCGTAGACGCCGAGCACGGCGATGAGCACGAGGTTGACCGCGCGCGGGACGTCGCGGCCGGGGTCCTTGGCCTCCTCGGCCATGTTCGAGACCGTCTCGATGCCGGTGTAGGCGACCATCGCGACCGACAGCGCGAAGATGACCTGGCTCCACGTCGGCACGGTGCCGAGGTGCACCTGGCTGACGAGCAGCGAAGGGTCGAGCACGAGGAAGGTCCCGATCACGACGAGCGCCACCTGCGTGGCGAGATCGACGATCGCCAGGACGAGGTTGAGCTTCGCCGACTCCCCGAGCCCGCGGATGTTCAGCCCGGCGAGCACGACGATCACGGCGATGCCGACGATGATGTCGCCCGGGCCGTGCTTGAGGGCGGGGAAGAAGGCGCCCAGGTAGTGCGGCACGAAGAAGCCGGAGATCGCGATCGTGATGATGTAATCCAGGCTCAGCGCCCAGCCGGCGAAGAACGAGACGGCCTCGTTGAAGGCGTGGCGCGCGAACGACGAGGAGCCGCCCGCCTCGGGGTACATCGAGGCGCCCTCGGCGTACGTCTTCGCGGTCAGCGCGAAGAGCAGGCCGGCGAGCATGAAGACGACCGGGGTCAGCCCCAGCGCGTGCGCGGCGACCAGGCCGAGCGCGTAGTAGATGGAGGAGCCGACGTTCCCGTAGGCCGTGGCGAAGAGGCCGGGCACGCCGACCGTGCGGCGCAGCCCGCGCTCCACGAGCCGTGCCATCAGCGCACTTGCCCGGCGTGGTGGCGCGCGATCAGGCGCAGCGCCCGCCGGCGCATGCGGGCCTCGTGCAGGCGATCGAGCACGTGCTCGCGCGAGGGGGCGGCCGGCGGCGCGGCGAGCGCGACGCGCACCTCCTCGGCCGCGATCCGGCGGCGCTCGTGGCGCGCCGAGCGGGCGAAGAAGAGGCCCGCGAGCGTCAGCGGAACCAGCGCCTCCGCGGCCTCGAGCGCGATCGTGAGCATGACACTCCGACGGTAGGTGCGGGGTCGCGCGGGCCGTGTCCCGATCCGCGCCTTGGGTGTACAGATGCTGTACAGATCCGCGCCCTAGACTGCCCGGCTGATGGCAGAGCGCCGACTTCACGGCCTGCAGCGCGTCCTGGGCGTCAACGCCCTGTTCGCGACGGCCTACGGCAACGTCGGCTCGTCGATCTACTACGCGCTCGGCCTGGTCGCGTCGTTCGCGCTCGGCCTGACGCCGATCGTCTTCATCATCGCCGGGTTCATCTTCTGGCTGACTGCCTGCACCTACGCCGAGGCGACGGTGATGTACCCGGAGGCGGGGGGCTCATCGTCGTTCGCGCGCCACGCCTTCAACGAGCTCTGGAGCTTCTTCGCCGCCTGGGCCCAGATGCTGAACTACACGATCACGATCGCCATCTCGGCGTTCTTCGTGCCCCACTACCTCGGCGGGCTCTTCTGGCCGGCGCTGCGACACTCGCCCGGCGACATCGTCTTCGGCATCGCGGTCGTCGTGGTGCTGTCGGTCGTCAACATCGTGGGCGTGCGCGAATCGGCCGGCGTCAACGTGACGCTGGCGGTGCTCGACTTCGCGACGCAGCTCCTGCTGGTGGCCGTCGGCCTCGTGCTCGTCTTCTCGCCCGAGGTGCTGCGGCACAACGTCATCCTGGGCGTCGCGCCGACCTGGACGAACTTCATCGTCGCGATCCCGGTGGCGATGATCGCCTACACGGGGATCGAGACGATCTCGAACATGGCCGAGGAGGCCCGCGACGAGACGCGCACGATCCCCAGGGCGATCAACCGCGTCGTGATCGCCGTGTTCGCGATCTACGCCCTGCTGCCGGCGGTGGCGCTGTCGGCGCTGCCGGTCTACAAGACCGCGAGCGGCTCCTACCAGACGCTGCTCGGCCTGCCCGAGAGCCAGGGCGGCTACGCGGGCGATCCGATCCTCGGCGTGGTCAAGCAGATCCACCTGGGCCCGCTCCAGGGGCCGGCCGAGGTCTATGTCGGCCTCCTGGCGGCGACGATCCTCTTCATCGCGACGAACGCGGGGATCATCGGCGTCTCGCGCCTGGTCTACTCGATGGGCATCCACCGCCAGATGCCCGACCGCCTGCGCCAGCTGCACCCGAAGTACGGGACGCCGTGGATCGGGATCCTGGTGTTCGGCGCGATCGCGTGCGTGGCGATGATTCCAGGCCAGGCGACCTTCCTGGGGAACATGTACGCGTTCGGCGCGATGCTGTCGTTCACCGTCGCGCACGCCGCGGTCATCAGGCTGCGCTTCAGCAAGCCCGATGTCCCGCGGCCCTACAAGGGCCCGATGAACGTGCGCGTCGGTCGTGTCGACGTACCGGTGTTCGCGATCCTCGGCGGGATCGGCACCGGCCTGGCGTTCATCGTCGTCACGCTCCTGCACATCGACGTGGCGATCGCCGGCCTGGCGTGGCTCGGGTTCGGCATGGTCTTCTACCCCTGGTACCGCCACCGCCACGGCCTGGACCTCACGAGCACCGTCAAGGTCGCGATCCCCGCGCCGGTCGTGGAGGGCGAGGCCGAGTACGAGTCGATCCTCGTGGCGCTCGACCCGCGCGCCTACTCGTCGGGCGCCGTCGGCACCGCGGTCAAGCTCGCCGCGCGGCGGCGGCGGGGCATCCACGTGCTCGTGCCGATCGCGGTGCCGAACACCTCGCCGATCGACGCCTCGATGCCCGAGCAGGAGCGCGCCGCGCAGACCATCATCGAGCAGGCGCGGCTCCAGGGCGGGCGGCGTGTGACCGGGCACTGGGAGAAGGTCCGCGCCGGTCAGGCCGGCCGGATGATCGTCGACGAGGCCCGGCAGCTGCGCGCGCGCGCGATCGTCATGGCGCTCCCCCCGCGCCAGTCGGGCTCGCTCTTCGGCAAGACGCTGGAGACCGTGCTCGAGGAGCGTCCGTGCCGCGTCATCATCCAGACCTCGCCCGAGGACCACGGGGCCCGCCCGGCGGCGCGCTCGCCGGTCGCCGCGTAGGCGGGACGAGCGGGCGCCCGACATGCGCTCGGAGCCGCGGTCGGGCGCACTAGCATCACGGTCCGCATGTCCGGGCGCGATGTCCACCGCAACGCCACGACGCTGTTCTCGGTCGCGATGATCGTGATCGGCGTCGCGCTCGTCGCGCGCACCCTGAGCGCCGGCGGCGGCCCGCTGTCGATCGGCGTGATCATGGGCGTGCTGTTCCTGGCCGCCGGGCTCGGCCGCATCTGGGTCGCGCGGAGCACGCGCCGATGACCGAGCGGCGCGAGCAGATGTTCCGGCGCGGGCTTGGCTCGCCGATGCTCTTCAGCATCGTCTACACGGTCATCGCCAGCGCGATCTACTTCGCGCTCGGCGTCGTCGCCGGTTACGCGCTCGGGCTCACCCCGCTCGTCTTCGTGGCCTCAGCGGTGATGTTCGTGCTCGCCGCGATGACGTACGTCGAGGGCTCGTCGCTGCACCAGGACCGCGGCGGCTCGACGGTCTTCGCCCGCTATGCCTTCAACGAGCTGTGGAGCTTCGTCGCCGGCTGGGCGGTGCTGCTCGACTACGTCATCCTGATCGCGGCCACGGCGTTCTGCGCGACGAACTACCTCGCGGCGTTCTGGAGCCCGCTCGGGGAGGGCGTCGTCGAAGCCGTCGCTGTGCTCGCGATCCTCGCCTACGTCGCGGTGCGCAACGTCCGCGGCTTCTCGTCCGCGCGCTCGTCGCGGATCCGGATCCTCGTCGTCGCCGACATCGCACTGCAGCTCGCGCTGATCGCCTTCGGGATGGCGCTGCTGTTCCACCCCCACGCGATCACCAGCACCATCCACCTCGGCACCACGCCGACCGTCGAGAACCTCATCGTCGCGTTCGGTATCGCGACGGTCGTATCCACTGGGCTGGAGTCCGCGTCCGGGCTGAGCGGCGAGGTCGCGGTCAGCCGCGGCGGGCTCAAGCGCCTGGTGAGCGCCTCGTCGCTGACGGTCTTCATCATCTACACGGGCATCGCGATCGTCGCGATCAGCGCCCAGCCCGTGATCGACGGGACCACGAAGCTCTCGACGACCTACCGCGACGCTCCGATGCTGGGCATCGCGGCCGGCTTTCAGGATGTGTGGCTGCGCGACGGCGCGAAGTACCTGATCGCGGCGGTTGCCGCGGTCACGCTGATCGCCGCCTCGAACTCGGCGATGCTCGGGCTCTCGCGCCTGGCGTACTCGCTCTCGACCAACCGCCAGATCCCGAGCGCGCTGGGTCGGCTGCACCCGACGCGCTTCACGCCATGGGTGCTGATCGTGCTCGCGACGGTGGTCGCCGCGGCGCTTGCGATCCCCGAGGACCTCGACCTGCTGCTCGGCGCCTACGCGTTCGGCGCGCTGCTCGGCTTGACCATCGCGCACGCAGCGATCATCCGCATGCGCTTCACCGAGCCGGACGCCCCCCGCCCGTACGACATCCCGTTCGACGTGCGCATCCGCGGCACCTCGCTGCCGCTTCCGGCCGTGCTCGGGGTCGTGCTGAGCTTCGCCGCATGGGTGAGCGTGCTCATCACCCACAGCGAGGCGCGCTGGGTTGGGCTCGGCTGGATGGCCTTCGGCCTCGTGCTCTACGTCGTCTACCGGCGCACGACGGAGAAGCCGCTGCTGCGCCGCGTGACGGTGCCGCGCGAGGCGCTGCTCGGAGAGCACGTGGAGGCCGAGTACGGGTCGATTCTCGTGCCGATCTTCGGAAGACCGCTGGACGACGACATCATGCAGACCGCCGGGCGCCTGGCCGCCGAGGAGGACGTCGACGAGCCCGGTGCCGGCGCGACGATCGAGGCGATCTGGGTCTTCGAGGTGCCGATGTCGCTGCCGATCGACGCGCGCCTCCCGGATGCCGAGCTGCAGCGCGCCCGCGCCGCGCTCGCGCGCGCCAAGGCGGTGGGGGAGGAGTACGAGGGTGTGGAGGTCGCCACCGCGACCGTGCGCGCCCGTCGTGCCGGCGAGGCGATCGTCGAGGAGGCCCGCCGCCGGGGCGTGCAGGCGATCGTGCTGGCCGCCGAGGAGCCGTCGAAGATCCGCGGCGGCACCCGTCTGGGAGGGCGCGCCGGCATGGACGCGTTCGTCGGGGAGGCGACGAAGCTCGTCGTCTCCAAGGCGCCCTGCCCGGTGATCCTCACCGCGCCGCCGGTGGGCGACCGCGGCGTCTCCGAGCCGATGCTCGAGGTGCCGGTGCCGCCGGCCGACGCGGCGGCGCCGACGGCCGGCGACGCCGTATAGAGTCCCGCCGCGATGTCCTTCATCCTCATCGCGGGCGCCGGCCGCGTCGGCTCGGCCGTCGCGCGCTCCATGCTCGCCGCAGGCCATGAGGTCTCCGTCCTCGATGAGGACCCGCTCTCGCACGAGCGGCTCGACGCCGGGCAGCCAACGACGTGGGAGGACGTCGGCGGGCGCTTCACCATCGGGCAGGCGATCGAGGCGGAGGCGCTGATCGAGGCCGGGATCGAGCAGGCCGACGTCTTCATCGCCTCGACGCACGGCGACAACACGAACCTCACCGTCGCGCAGATCGCCCAGAAGATGTTCAACGTGCCGAACGTCCTGGTGCGCGTCAGCGACCCCGCGCGCGCCGAGTGGTACGCGGCGCAGGGTCTGCGCACCATCTGCCCGACCCGCTTCGCGATCGAGATGTTCGAAGAGGCGCTGACGGACGTGCCCTCCTGATGTACGCGATCATCGTCGGCGGCGGGAAGGTCGGCCTGAACCTCGCGCGCGAGCTGCTCGGCAAGGGCCACGAGGTGACGCTCATCGAGCAGCGCCGCGAGCGTTACCTGGCGATGGAGGACGAGCTCGAGCACGTCGCCCAGTACGGCGACGGCACGGAGCTGTGGGTGCTCGAGCGGGCCGGCGTCCAGCGCGCCGATCTCGTCGTGGCGGTCACCGGCGACGACGAGGACAACATCCTCATCTGCCAGATCGCGCGCGAGAAGTACCTCGTCGACCGCTTCATCGCGCGCGTCAACAACCCTCGCAACCGCCAGTACTTCGACCTGCTCGGCATCAAGCCGGCCGTGTCCGCGACCGACCTCATCCTGCGCCTGATCGAGCACGAGGTGCCCCAGTACGGCCTGGTCCACCTGCTCGACCTGCCGGGCGAGCGGCTGGAGATCATCGAGATCGAGGTCGCGCCGGGGTCGAACGCCAGCGGCGTCGCGGTCCGCGACCTGCGCCTGCCCGAGGGCAGCATCGTCATCTCGGTGCTGCGCGAGGGCTCAGGCTTCGTGCCAAAAGCCGACACGGTCATCGCCGTCGGCGACGAGGTCCTGGTCTGCCTGGACCCCGGACTGGAGGAGCAGGTCACGAGCCTCTTCGCGGTGGCCTAGGCTCGCCGTCGAGCGCGCACGGGATGATCCCCGGATGCGCTACTACCCGCAGGTCCCCGCGCGGCGCACGCGCGCCATCCTCGCCGACGTCGTCGTCGTGCTGCTGATCGTCCTCTTCGCGTGGCTGGGCTTGAAGGTCCACAGCACCGTCGACCAGCTCGCCGCGCTCGGCCGCGGCGTGCAGGACGCGGGCAGGTCGGTCCAGTCCGGCTTTCAGGACGCCGGCAGCGTCGTCGGCTCCGTTCCGCTCGTCGGCGGACAGCTGAAGAGCGCGCTGAACAACGCCGGAGCGCAGACCGGCGGCAACGCGATCGCCCTCGGCCGCGAAGGCGAGGTCGCCGTCAACGACGCCGCGCGCCTGCTCGGCTGGGTGACGTTCGGGCTGCCCACGCTGCTCGTGCTGCTGTGGGCGATCCCGCGCCGGGTCATCCGCGTGCGACGGATGAACGCCGCGATCAAGCTGCTCGGCGCGGCCGAGACCCCCGAGCGGCGTCGTCTGCTCGCGATGCGCGCCGCGTTCGACCTGTCGTTCGGCACCCTCCTCTCCTACACGGAGGACCCGATCGGCGATCTCGCCGAGGGGCGGTGCGAACCCCTCATCCGAGCCGTCTTCGAGGACGTCGGGCTGCGGCCCCCGGCCGCCGAGCAGGGCCTATACTGACCCCGCGCAGAGCGCCTTGCGGGATGGTGTAATCGGCAACACGCTTCGCTCTGGACGAAGTATTCTAGGTTCGAGTCCTAGTCCCGCAGTACGCGATAGCCCCGCAAATCGCGGGGCTTTCGGCTTCTCGGACGTGGTGCGCGACAGTCTGCGCGACAGTCGAGCCGCCGGCTAGGTCCAGCTGATCGACCCGAGGCCGCTGCCGCTCATCACGCCGACACTCTTGCCGCCGTAGCGGTCCGCGGTGAGCGCGGCGTACCCGTAGATCCGCAGCCTCACCGCGCCGGTCGCGACCCCGCCTTCGCGGAAGGCCTCGACGGTCGCCGGCCTGGTCCAGAGCCGCAGGTCGTCGGGGAAGAACGCGACGATGCAGTCCTCGGACCCGCCGCCGAGCGTGGTGGGGATCGCCGTCGACTCGATCACGCGCCACGTCGGGTCCCATGTGGCGGCGAC
>DATKLF010000065.1:0-11162 GCA_035542555.1 Solirubrobacteraceae bacterium
CGCGCGGACGAGTCGGATGAGACAGCAGCTGGGTCGACATGGCGCCTGCATCGGCGCTGCGGTAAGCGCCTTGACCCCCGCAACAAACCTGCCGAAAGCGCACGGAACCTCCGGCCCCACCCCGCGCCGAGCGTCCCTGGCTGCCGCCTATGCGGGGCCTTCCGGGACGCTCGCGGCGGGGCGGCGCGCGGACCCCGCGCCGAGCGTCCCTGGCTGCCGCCTATGCGGGGCCTTCCGGGACGTTCGCGGTGTCAGATGGCGGGTGCGGTGGGGGACTCGGGGCCGCCCGCGGCGCTTGCGGCGCGCGCGTCCCGAGTGTCCCGTCCGGTCTGCAGCAGTGTCCAGGTCAGCGCGCCGAGCCCGAAGACCATCGCCGCGAGGAACACGATCAGCCCGAGGAGCGGCAGCAGCGCCAGGCCGCGCAGGATGCCCCAGCCCACGATGAAGGCGACGAGGCGCCCGTCGGCGTGCAGGCGGCGCCCGAGCAGCCACGCGCTCGTCACGTAGCCGAGCGCCCCGAGCGGGAGCAGCGCGAGCAGCAACCCGATGCCGAACGGGATCCCGACGATCGTGGCAAGCGCGAGCACCCCGATGACCGGCAGGCCGAGGAACGCCGCGCACCCGATCCCGATCGCCGGCCCCCAGCCGCTGCGCATGCGCTCGAACGTCGCGTCGGCGGCGCGGGGCGCGACGAGCAGCAAGAGGAGGCCGAGGACGAGCGAGGAGATGCTCACCGCGATCCACCACAGCACGCCCGAGATGAACGGCGCGAGGCGACCGACGTGCACGTCGATCCGCTTGACGCTGCCGCTGACGCGCGCGCCCGGCGCGAGGACCGGCGCGTCGGACCCGTACACGATGCCCTTGCGCACGACGCCGCTGCTGGCCACCAGGGCGCGGCCGCCGACGGTGACCACATGGCCGCGCACGACGCCGGCGACGCGCACGGTGCCGTCGACCGCCAGGACGTCGCCGGTCACGGTCGCGCCGCGTGCGATGTCGACGTCGCCGTCGACGATCCCGATCGTCCGCGCGCTCTGCCCGGGCAGGAGGCTCACGTGGCCGCGCAGCACGAGCACGTCACCGGGCTTGCCGACAGAGACGGGCACGGCGGAGCGCGCGGCCTGCGCGGCGGGCGGCGCGGCTGCCAGCGCGACCGCGCACGCGGCGATGGCGAGCGGGATTCGAAGCATGCCCGGACGGTAGTCGCGGCCCGCGCCCGCCGCCATGCGGCCGCCCCCCGAAACCGGTCTGGGGCTGGCACCAGCCTGCGGCGCGCGCCCCGTAGGCTTCGCCCTCATGCCGGACGCCAGCCCCGCCCTCACGCGCGACGCGCTCGCCGACGACCCCATCGAGCAGTTCGTGCGCTGGCTCGCCGAGGCCGAGGCGACGGGCATGACCGACCCGAACGCGATGACGGTCGCGACCGCCGGCGCCGACGGCCGCCCGTCGGCGCGCACGATCCTGCTGCGCGGGGCGGGCCACGACGGCTTTCGCTTCTACACGAACCGCGAGAGCCTCAAGGGGCGCCAGCTGGCCGAGAACCCGCGCGCGCAGCTGCTCTTCTACTGGCGCGAGCTCGGCCGCCAGATCCTCGTGCACGGAAGCGTCGAGCCCACGAGCGACGCCGACTCCGACGCGTACTTCCAGAGCCGCCCGCGGATCTCGCGGCTCGGCGCGCACGCCTCGCGCCAAGGCCAGCCGATCTCAGGCCGCGAGGAGCTGCTGGACGCCGTCGCCGCCGCCGACGCCCGCTACCCCGGCGAGGGCGTCCCGCGCCCCGAGCACTGGGGCGGCTTCCGGCTGACGCCCGACGCGATCGAGTTCTGGCAGGCCGGCGAGTTCCGCCTGCACGACCGCTTCGTCTACGTGCGGGAGGACGAGACGGGGAAGCACTGGCGGATCGAGCGGCTCTCGCCCTGAGCGGGCCGGCAGGCGGCATGTAGTGTGCGCACCGGTCCCGCCACGCTCCCGGAGGTTCCCCGCATGCCCGACGTCAATCGCCGCTTCCTGCTCAAGCAGCGCCCCGAAGGCCGCGTGCGGCGAGAGGACTTCGAGCTCGCCGAGGTGCCGGTGCCGGAGCTCGGCGACGGCGAGGCGCTCGTGCGCGTGCTGTGGCTGTCGCTGGATCCGACGAACCGGGTCTGGATGACTGACGCCCCCGGGTACCTGCCGCCGGTGCAGATCGGCGAGGTCATGCGCGGCGGCGCGCTCGGGCGCGTGGTCGCCTCGCGGCACGCCGGCTACCGCGAGGGCCAGATCGTGCAGGGGCTGCTGGGCTGGCAGGACTACGCGGTGATCTCGGACGCCCACCCCGCGCTCCCCGTCCCCGACGACGCCGGCGTCCCCCTCAGCGCCCACCTGGGAGCGCTGGGGATGACGGGGCTGACGGCGTACTTCGGCGTCACCGACGTCGCCGACGTCCAGCCGGGCGAGACCGTCGTCATCTCCGCCGCCGCCGGCGCGGTCGGGTCGGTCGCCGGGCAGATCGTGAAGAACCTCGGCGCCCGCGCCGTCGGTCTCGCGGGCGGCCCGCAGAAGTGCGCCTGGCTGACCGGGGACCTGGGCTTCGATGCGGCGATCGACTACAAGTCGTCCGACTGGCGCGACCAGCTCGCCGCCGCCACGCCCGACGGGATCGACGTCGACTTCGAGAACGTCGGCGGCGAGATCATGGAGGCGGTCTTCGGGCGCCTGAACATCGGCGCGCGCGTCGCGCTCTGCGGGCTCATCTCCGGCTACAACGACGCGGAGGGCCCGGCCGGCCCACGCAACTTCGGCAACCTGATCAGCCGGCGCGCGCGCGTGCAGGGGTTCCTCATTCTCGACTACTTCGGCCGCTGGGAGGAGGGTGCGCGGCAGCTCGCGAGCTGGATGGCCGAGGGCCGCCTGCAGCACCGCGAGACGGTGGTCGAGGGCCTCGAGTCCGCGCCGACGGCGCTCAACCAGCTGTTCGACGGAACGAACACGGGCAAGCTCGTCGTGCACGTCGCCGACTGATCAGCTGCGCAGCACGAGCCACCCACCGGCGCGCCCGACGCGCCGGACCGGGCGGCCTCGCGGGATCGCGGGCGCCGGCCCGAAGTCGTGCTCGGGCCCGCGGAAGACGATCGCCGGGGGCGACCAGTGAGGCCTGCGGCGCGTCGAGTTCCACGTCGCCTGCACACCGGTGAGCGGCGCGTGCAGGTCCCACGCCAAGGCGGTCTGCGCGACGGGGTTGACGGCCGGATGGCCGACGGCGAGCACCGCGCGGCGACCGCCGGCGAGCGCGACGGCGGCGCGCAGGTCGCTCAGCTCGCGCTCCACCCCCCTCGCGGTGCCCACCAGCCGCGCATCGCTGCGCAGGGTGGGCGCCGCCGCGACGAGCACGACGACGCCGATCGCCACGGCGACGGCGATCCGCGCGGGCCGGTCACGCAGCGCATGCACGACCAGCGCGAGCCCACCGCCGGCGAGCAGCGCGAGCAGCGCCGCTGGGCCGACGAGGTAACGCCGCGAGCCTGTGTATCCGGCCTGTGCCATTGCGGCGACGATCACGATCCAGGCCCCCGCGAAGCACGCGATGACGAGCGGGCGCGTGAGCCTGCGGCGTGCGGCGACGACGATCCCGACGCCCGTGAGCACGAGCGCGGGCAGCACGAGCGCCTCGGTCAGGCGGCGCATGACGCCCAGCGCGTCGGTCGGCTGATTGAGGTTGAGCGTTGCGCGCAGCGGGAGCGTGGCGAGCGCGCATCCGGAGCACAGCAGCTCGGGTGCCGCTGCGTGGAACACCCTGCTTGCGCCCCCGCCTGCCATCGAGAGCCCGAGCCAGATCACCGGCGGCAGCACGGCTGCGGCCACGACGAGCGGGTCCAAGCGCCGATGGCGGACCGTCACCGCGAGCGCCAGCACGATCACGAGCGGCCACAGCTCCGGCCGGATCAGCCCGGCGACGCCGAGCAGCGCGATCGGTGCCCGCTCGACGCCTGCGAGGTAGCGGTCGGCGGCCAGCAGGACCAGCAGCACGAGCAGCGGCTCGCTCGAGCCGTAGAGTGCGGTGCGGTAGAGGTCGGGCCCGATCGCCACGAGCACCGCGGCGGCCACCCCGCCGAGCATCCCCCCGAGCCGCGCGCCGGCGCGCCAGGCGACGACGAGCGCGAGCAGCGCGCACGCGCGCATCGCCGCGAGCCACACGAGCGGCGCGAGGTCGCCGAACGGCGTCAGCGGCGCGGCGGCGATCACCGGCAGCGCCTTGAACGCCGGCCCGCCCGCGGTCCGGAAGGTGCCGTGCAGCAGCTCGCGCGCCCAGACCATCCACGCCCAGGCGTCGTAGCCGAGCGCGTGCTGGATGAGCAGCGACGCGGCGCCGACCGCGACCCCGGCCGCGACGACCGGCCCCCAGGCCACGTCGATCGAGCGCGCGTCCGGCACGAGCGCGGCGCGCGATGGGCTGCTGGCGGCGGCGGCGATGGCGCGACTCTACCCCCGCGGCCGTCACGCCGAGCCGGACGGAGAACTACAGCGCGGCCCCCTTCGAGCGGTTGCAGTCGCTGCACAGCAGCTGCAGGTTGCGCTCCGTGTTGCTGCCGCCCAAGGCGAGCGGGATCACGTGGTCGAACTCGAGCAGCTGGGTGGCGCCGCACTCGGTGCAGCGACCGCCGCAGCGCTCCCAGACGGCCTGCTTGACGGCGCGCGTCAGCCCTGCGCGCCGCCCGGCCGCGGTCTGCGGCTCGGCGGTCATCAGCGCATGAGCACGCTCGAGCGCCCGCGCCCGCCGGCGCTCGCGCTCCAGCGCCAGCGCGCGGACGTCCTCGGCGCGAAGCCCGTCGTCCTCCCGGTAGATGCGGTCGCGGAACCACCACCAGCCGCGCGGGCCGTCCGCGGCCAGCAGCACCGGGCGCTCGCGCTGGAGGGCCGCGTGCGCGCGCACCGCGCGCCGCGGGATCGGCGCGGTGACCGGCGTGGCGCCGGCCTGCAGGCGCCAGCGCCGGCTCCAACGCCCGCCAGCCGGCACGAACGCGGCGTTCCTGACCTCGTGCAGCACGCCGGCGACGCTAGGCCGCAGGCAGGACGGCGTGCAAGGTCCCGTTCACGGGCGCGCTACGCTCGACGTGTTCTCAGGATTCCTGAAGAGCGCTCCGACACGATGTCGTCGCCCAGTACCACCCGCATGGAGGTCTCCACCACATGAAGGCGCTTCTCGCCGCGGTGCTCGCGGCGCTCGCCACCGCCGCAGTCCTGGCCACGGTCGGCCTCGGCGCGGACACCACCACCACGACGACGCAGAGCACGCCGCCGCCCACGCAGGCGGACGCGCTCAAGGCGATGCAGGCCCGGCGCGATGCCCAGCTCGCCAAGCTCGCCGCGGCGCTCGGCGTCACCACGGACAAGCTGACGTCCTCGCTCGCCACGCTCGAGGACCAGGTCCTCGCGCAGAAGGTGCAGGACAAGGAGCTCACGCAGGCCCAGGCCGACGCCATCAAGGCCTGCCAGGCCAACCCGCTCACGTGCGACCGCTCGAATCTCCCCGCGCCGCGCTTCGGGGACTGGGCCCACAAGTCGCAGCAGTCCGGGACGCCGCCGAGCTGGCAGCAGCTCCAGCAGCAGTTCAAGGCCGAGCAGGCCAAGCGCAAGGCCGAGCAGGCCAAGCTCCTGTCCGATCTCGCCGGGCTCCTCGGTGTCGACGAGTCGAAGCTCACCGCCGCCCTCAAGGCCAACCCGGTGCCGCTCGGCCTCGCCTTCGGATTCGGCTTCGGCGGCCCGGGCATGGGCGGCCCCCACGGGTTCGGGCCCGGCGGTCCCGGGCACGACTTCTTCCGTGGCCACGGCGGGCTGCGGCGCCGCGGCTTCTACGGCGGCCCGCCGCCGGCGACCGGCTCGGGCGCCGGCGCGACGTACGCGCCGCCTGGCAACGCGGCCGCCGGCGCCTCGTTCAGCTGACGGGGCCCACGATGAGCCGGGGACGGTGACCGACAGCCCGCTCGTTCTCGTCGTCGACGACGACGCCGCGATCCGCGAAGCCCTCGAGCGCGTCCTGCGCGCCGAGGGCTTCAGCGTCTCCACGGCGGACGGCGGGCGCGCGGCGCTGTCGAGCGTCGCCCGCGAGCCGCCCGCCGCCGTCATCCTCGACGTCACGATGCCCGACCTCGGCGGACGCGCGGTCTGCGCCCGGCTGCGCTCGGACGGCGTGCGCACGCCGATCCTCATCCTCTCCGCGCGCGACGAGGTCGAGGACCGGGTCGCGGGGCTGCAGGCCGGGGCGGACGACTATCTCGTCAAGCCGTTCGCCGTCGAGGAGCTGGTGGCGCGGCTCCGGGCCCTGCTGCGGCGCGCCGGCGACGCGGCCGACGGCCCGGCGAACGGCGGCGCCGCGCGGCCGGCGCCGATCATCGTCGGCGACCTGACCGTCGACCCCGCCGCGCGCCTGGTGCGCCGCGCCGGGCGCGGGGTGGAGCTGACCCGCCGCGAGTTCGAGCTGCTGGAGGTCTTCGCCCTCAACCCGGGGATCGTGCTCTCGCGCGAGCGCCTGCTGGAGCTCGTCTGGGGCTACGACTGGGCGGCCGACGGCAACGTCGTCGACGTCTTCGTCAGCTACCTGCGCCGCAAGCTCGAGGCCGGCGGCGAGTCGCGCATCATCCACACGGTGCGCGGCGTCGGGTTCGTGCTGCGCGATGTGAGCGCGCCGTGAGGTGGCCGCACTCGCTCAGCGGGCGCGTGACGCTCGCCGCGGTCGCCGCCGTGGGCGGCGCGCTGGCGGTGGCCGGCATCGCCGTCGTGCTCGCCAGCACGCGCTCGGACCGCAACGCGCTCGACCGCGACCTCACCCGCCTTGCCCAGCGCCTGAGCGGCCCGGCCGGCGGTGTGGTCGGCCAGCCGCGTGCGTTCCCCGGCGGCGCCGGCCTGGTGCCCGGCCCGCCCGGCGCCGACGCGTTCGCCGCCGGCGGCGGGCGCGGCGGCGGCCCCCTCGATCCCGGCGCCGACCGCTTCGCGCGCGTCGTCACCGCCGCGGGCGTGACCTACAGCGGCGGCGCGCTCGTCCCCGCCCGCTTCCCGCTCCCGGCGGCGTCCACGACCCCGCGCACCGTCACGGTCGCCGGGCAGGACTGGCGAACCGTCGTGCGCAACCTGCAGGGCGGCGCGCGGCTGCAGGTCGCCGCGCGCATGGCGTCCCTGGAGGCGCGCGCCAACCGGCTGCGCCTCGTGGTCATCGCCTCGCTGTTCGGCGCGCTGCTGGCGACCGCGCTGATCACGCGCGGACTCGTTGCGGTTGCGCTCGGCCCGCTCGAGCGCCTGCGCAGCACCGCCGGCGAGGTCGCGACCACGGCGGACCTGCGCGTGCGCGTGCCGTCGGGCGGCGGCCCCGAGGAGGTCGACGCGCTCGCCGGCGACCTCAACGCGATGCTCGGGCGCCTTGAGGAATCCGCGCAGGGCCGCGAGGCCGCGCTGCAGAGCGCGCGGCGCTTCGCCGCCGATGCCGGGCACGAGCTGCGCACGCCGCTGACGAGCCTGCAGGCGAACCTCGCGACCGGCTCGGTGGAGGAGGCGCGCCGCGACGCCGACCGCCTCGCCGCGCTCGTCGAGCAGCTGCAGGCGCTCGCGCGCGGCGAGGCCGGCCCACCGGCGCGCGTGGAGCCCGTCGACCTCGGCGACCTGGCGGACGCAGCGATCGCCGCGCTGCGCATGCGCCATCCCGACGCGCACGCGCGGCTGGAGGCGCCGGCGTCCGGGCCGGTCGTCGCCGGCGAGCCCGAGAGCCTGCGCATGATCATCGACAACCTGCTCGAGAACGCGGCGCGCCACGGGCGCTCCGGGGGCACCGTCGAGGTCACCGTCGCTCGCACCGGCAGCGCGGCGGCGGAGATCCTCGTCGACGACGACGGCCCGAGCATCCCGGTCGCCGAGCGCGAGGCGGTCCTCGAGCGATTCGGACGCGGCAGCGCCGCGCATGGCCCCGGCAGCGGACTGGGTCTCTCGATCGCCGCCGCGCAGGCCGCGCGGCACGGTGGCGGGCTGGCCCTCGAGGACGCGCCGCTCGGCGGGCTGCGGGTCAGGGTGACGCTCGGCGGGGCGCCGGCCCCGCCCGTGCCGGTGCCCGTCGTCGCGCTTCCCGAGCCTCAGCCGATCACGCTGCGCACCAGCGGCAGGTAGCCGGATGCCTGGCCCGTGCGGTTCGGGTGATAGCTCTCGCTGATCGGGTTGGAGAGCCCGTTGAGCCACTCGCTGCTCGAGCACACAGCGTGCCCGGTGAACGCAGGGATCGCGTCTTTGAAGCTGAACCCGTAGGCGGCCGCGCGCGCGGACTCGACGCTCTTGAGCAGGTCGGCGGTCGCGTTGAGCTTCGTCATCTCGTCGGTGCTGAAGAACGTCCCGGCGTTGCAGTCGACGCCCATGAACAGGCGCGGGTAGCCGAGTACGACGACCGTCGCGTTCGCGGCGGCGCGGCTCTTGATCGCGCTGTAGACCGTGTTGAGCTTGCCGGGCAGCGTGTTCGTGATGAAGCTCTGCGCGCTCGTGATGTCGCCGTCGCAGTTGACCGGCCACGGCTCGGCGCACTTCGTGATGACGCTGCTGAAGCCGGCGTCGTTGCCGCCGATCGTGATCGTGACGATGTTCGTGCTCGAGGTCACTGCCGAGATCTGGTTGTTCATCACGTCGGTGGTCTTCGCGCCGCTGCAGGCCACGAACTTCAGGCTCGTGTTCGGGCGCTGCTGCGAGACGAGGTACGGGTAGGCGTAGACGCTTCGCTGGCAGGTCGAGTCGAGCGTGTACGAGCGCGTCCCGACGCCGGACGAGTAGCTGTCGCCGAGCGCGACGTAGTTGTCGGCGTGGGCGGGGGCCGCGGCGCCGAGCGCCGCGACAGCGAGCACGGCGGGCACGAGCCGCCGCAGGGTGCGATGCATGCGTGTGTCACCTCCCAGAGATCCGGACCGGTGCGCGGCCCGGGCCGACGCTATCCGCACGGTGCCCTCTGGTGCAACAGGGGAGTAGTGTCGGCTCATGCCGCCCGCCCCGAGGACCACCGCGCGGAAGGCTCCAGCCAGGCGCGCCGCCAAGCCCAAGCTGACGGTCGCCGTCACCGGCCCGACCGGTGAGATCGGAAGGCCGTTCATCACGGCGCTTGAGCGCGTCCCGGAGGTCGGGCGCATCGTCGGGATGGCGCGCCGCCCGTTCGACCCGGCGGCACAAGGCTGGCACAAGACCGAGTACCGCGAGGGCGACATCCTCGACCGCGCGGCGGTCGAGGCGCTCGTCGAAGGCGCCGACGTCGTCGTCCACCTCGCGTTCATCATCATCGCCGGGCGGGGCGAGAGCCGCAGGATCAACCTCGAGGGCTCGCGCCACGTCTTCGGGGCGGCGGCCGCGGCCGGCACGCGGCGGCTCATCTACACCTCGTCGGTCGCGGCCTACGGGTTCGCGGACGACATGCCGGACCTGCTCACCGAGGACACGCCCGCGCGGGGCGACGACCGGCACCCCTACTCGGCGCAGAAGGCCGAGGTCGAGCGCGAGCTCGAGGCGGCGCTCGACGGGTCACCGACCGACGCGTACATCTTCCGGCCGTGCATCGTCGCGGGCCCGCAGGCCCCGCTGCTCATCGACACGATCGCTCAGGTCGACCTCGCGCAGCACCTGCCCCGTGCGGTCCGCGCGCTGTTCGACCAGGTGCCGGTGCTCAAGCCGGTGCTCCTGGATCCGGGCGTCCCGTTCCAGCTGGTCCATCACGATGACGTCGCGGCGGCGCTCTGCAGCGCCGTCCGCGGGCGCGGCACGCCGGGGATCTACAACCTCGCCGGCGACGGTCAGATCACCCTCGGTGACCTCGCGCACGAGATCGGGTGGTACGCGGTCTCCGTGCCGGACATCGCCGTCGATGCCACTGCGGAGGTGATCGCCCACCTGCCGTTCCTCCCTGACACCGCCGCCTGGATCGAGGTGTTGCGCCGGCCCGTCCTCATGGACACCTCGCGCGCGCGGCGCGAGCTGCGCTGGAAGCCGGCGCACGACGCCCGCAGCACGTTGCACGAAACGGTGGTGGCGCACCGCGTCGAGCTCGAGGCCGCCACGCAGCGCGGCACCTGACGCGACGAGCGTCCCTGGTTGCCGCCTATCGGGGTCAGCCAGGGACGTTCGCGGTGTAGGAGCGCTGGCGCAGGGGGGCGGACGCGGCGCCTTCCAGCGGGGCGAGCAGCGCCTGGTGCACCGACAGCCCCCCGCGCTCGAAGCCGATCGCGGCACCGACGTTGTGCAGGCGCCAGACACGCTCGCGCTCGGGGCCGATCTCGGCGATCGCCTCCTCGCGGTGCGCGTCGAGGTTGCGCGCCCAGCAGCGCAGCGTCTGCGCGTAGTGCATGCGGATCGACTCGTCGTCGCGCAGCTCGAACCCCGCGGCCTCGTAGGCCTGGATCACCGTGCCCTGCGTGTGCAGCTCGCCGTCCGGGAAGACGTAGCGGATGGTGAACGAGTCCGGGTTCATCGGCTGCGGGCGCGGGCGCACGATCCCGTGGTTGAGGAACAGGCCGTCGGGTCGCAGCAGCGCATGCGTGCGCTCGAGGTACAGCGCGAGGTTCTCCGCGCCGACGTGCTCGAACATCCCGATGCTCGCGATCTTGTCGTAGGGCCCGTCCTGCGTCTCGCGGTAGTCCTGCAGGCGGATCTCCAGGCGGTCCTGCAGCCCGGCCCGGCGAACACGTTCGCGCGCCAGCTCGGCCTGGGCCTCGGACACGGTGACGCCGACGCCGCGCACGCCGTACTCGCGCGCCGCGTGGATCAGCAGCGACCCCCAGCCGCAGCCGATGTCCAGCAGACGCTCGCCCTCACGCAGCTCGAGCTTGCGGCAGATGAGGTCGAGCTTGCGCATCTGCGCGTCGTCGAGTGATTCCGACGCGGAGGCGAAATAGGCGCATGAGTAGACCATCGTCGGGCCGAGCATCCGGCGGTAGAAGTCGTTGGAGACGTCGTAGTGGTGCGTGATCGCATCGCGGTCGCGGGCCCGCGAGTGGCGACGCCCCTGCAGGCGCGCCTCGCACGACGGGGGCTCGGGAACCGGGCGGCGCAGCAGGCCCAGCCGGCGCACGACGCGCAGCGCCTGCAGCGCGTCGCCGGCCTGCGGACGCACGTGGCGCAGCCCCTCGGTGAGCGTGAACGCGCGTTCGAGGTCGCCGTCGACGTCGAGCGTGCCCGAC
>DATKLF010000066.1:0-2459 GCA_035542555.1 Solirubrobacteraceae bacterium
TACTCGGCGGCGCACGCCGGGCACATCTCGAACCGCGCCATCGTGGTCGCGGGCCGGTCGTACGGCAGCCCGCGGATGATCGTGAAGCGCGGCCCGCAGTCCGTGCAGTTGGCGAACGGGTGGCGATGGCGGCGGTCGCGCGGGTCGCCGATCTCCGCCAGGCACGCGGGACAGGTCGCGGTGTCCGGCGGCACGAGCGTGCGCTCGCCCGCCCCGGCCGCCTCGCTGGCGAGGATCGTGAACGCCGCCTCCCCGCGCACCGGCACGGGCGTGCTCGCCACGCGCTCGATGCGCGCGAGCGGCGGCGCCTCGTCGGCGAGCCGCCGCGCGAAGCGCTCGACCGCGTCCGCCGGGCCCTCGACCTCGATCAGCGCGCCGCCCGGGCCGTTGCGCGCGAAGCCCGCGAGGCCGAGCTCGGCGGCGAGGCGGTGGGCGAACGGGCGAAAGCCCACGCCCTGCACGACGCCGCCCACCTCGATGCGCCGGCGCACGATCGCGGCGTCGAGGGTGCGGATCATGCCGGCACGCTCCAGAGCACGACGCGATTGTTGCCGGAATCGGCGACCGCGAGCAGCTCGCCGTGCACGGCGAGCCCGTACGGCCAGCACAGCGAGTCGGCCGTGACCGCCGCCCAGCGGTTCTCGCCGTTGGCGTCCATGTCCGGCTGGCCGATGACGGCGTCCGCTGCGGCACCCTGCGGCTCGGCCGTGATCGCGGCGCCGAGGTCGTCGACGACGAGCACGCGGTTGTTCGAGGTGTCGGCGATGAACAGCTGGGCGCCGCGCGCGGCCAGGCCGTAGGGGAACCGCATGGCGCTCGGGCCCTGCGGACGGTAGGGGTACTCGACGGCGGTCTCGAAGTCCGGCTGGCCGAGGACCGCGTCGGCGGGGCACCCCTCCTCGACCGGCAGGTGCCAACAGAGCACACGGTGGTTGCCGGCGTCGGCGACGGCGAGCATGCCCGCAGCCTGCGCGAGCGCGTGCGGCCAGCGCAGCGAGTCGGCGGCGACGGGGCCGTCGCGGTTCTCGCCGCGGCTCGTCAGATCGGGCTGGCCGAGCAGGACGTCCGCGCCCTGGCCGGGCTCAGGGACGCCGCCGAGCCAGCCGAGCACGCGGCGGTTGCCCGTGTCGGCGACCCAGAAGGCGCCGCCGGCGAGCGCGATGCCGAACGGCCAGTAGAAGCGCTGCGGGCCACACCCCTCGCCCGTCCCCGAGAGGTCGTCCTGGCCGAGCACCATGTCGGGCACCGCGTCGCTGTGCGCGGGCAGCTCGTCCCAGACGAGGATCCGGTGATGCCAGGCGTCGGCGACGAGCAGGCGGCCGTCGTGGACGAGCACGCCGGTCGGCACGTGCAGCAGGCCCGGACCCTCGCTCAACATGTCCGGCTGGCCGAGCACGACATCGGCGGGCGCGTGGTCTGCCAGGGCGGCCGGTTCGCGCCAGATGAGCACGCGGTGGTTGCCGGTGTCCGCGACCACGAGCGCCTCGCCGGTGAGGCACACCCCGCGCGGGGCGTAGAGCGTGGACGGCGTGGGGGCGGCGTCGGGCAGCGCCAGGCCGAACGGGCTCGGCGCGCCGAGCCACGCGACGGGCGCGGAGGCGACCGGCGCCGTCGCGCTCACGGCGTGGGCGCCCTCCCCGGGACCTGCGCCATCGGCAGCGCGACCGCCCCGTCGGGCAGCGGCGCGATCGCCGGCGCGGCGTCCTCGACCGCGTGGATCTCGGGCACGTGCTCGACCAGCGCCTCGCTGACGACGTGGCGCAGCGTGACGCTCGAGGCGCTGCAGCTCCCGCACGCGCCGACGAGCCGCACACGGGCGACGCCGTCCTCGATCGAGACGAGCTCGACGTCGCCGCCGTGGCTCGTGATGTACGGGCGCACGCTCTCGAGCACCTGCATCGCGCGCATCGCGACGCTCTGGCGCACGAGGCCGGCCTTCACGAGCGCCGCGTGCACCTCCGGGTCGTCGACGAGCTCGTAGAGCAGCTCACGCCCGCGCTCGTCGGCGCGCAGGCGCACGACGATCGCGCGCAGCACCGCCGCCAGGTGCTCGTCGAGCGCCTCGCCGAGCTCGGCGGCCACCTCGCGTGGGCCCTCGGGCAGCGCCGCGGCGCGCCGGCGCGCGCCGTCCAGGCGGCGGGCGCGCTCAGCGAAGTCGGCGGTCGAAGGGACTGGGGCCCGCTCGGTCGTCGTCATGGGCTGCCTCCGTTGCGGGACGGCTGCGCGGCGATCGCCGCCAGCTGCTCGTCGATCACGCCGACCGCGTCCGCGTCGCCCAGGCGGGCGAACCACGTGCGGGCTTCGCCGTACTGCTCCTGCGCGGGGGCGAACATCCCCAGGTGCGCGAGCGCGTTGGCCTGGTTGGCGAGCACGCGCGCGTAGGCGGCGGGGTCGTCCTGCGGGGAGCGGACCTCGAGCAGCTCCTCGTAGATCTCGACGGCCTCGGCGAGGTTGTCCTC
>DATKLF010000067.1:0-12764 GCA_035542555.1 Solirubrobacteraceae bacterium
ACGTCCAGCGCGGCGAGATCTTCACGTTCCTGGGGCCCAACGGCGCCGGGAAGACGACGACCGTCGAGACGCTGGAGGGCTACCTCACGCGCGACGGCGGCGAGGTCGAGGTCCTGGGCCGTGACCCGCAGCACGCAACCCGCGAATGGCGTGCGCGCATCGGCGTCGTGCTGCAGGCCTGCGCGGTGCAGCCGGAGCTGACCGTCGGCGAGCTGCTGACGCTCTACGGGTGCTACTACCCGTCGCCGCTGAGCGTGGAGCGCACGCTCGAGCTCGTCGGGCTGAGCGACGAGCGTGACCGCCGCGCGGGCGTGCTCTCCGGGGGCCAGCAGCGCCGCCTCGACGTCGGCCTGGCGCTGGTGGGCGATCCGGACCTGCTGTTCCTCGATGAGCCCACGACCGGGTTCGACCCGTCGGCGCGGCACCACACCTGGGACGTCATCGCCGGGCTGCGCGAGCTGGGCAAGACCGTCTTCCTGACGACGCACTACATGGATGAGGCGCAGGCGCTCGCCGACCGCGTCGCGGTGATCGTCGAGGGGCGGATCGTCGCGCTCGGGCCGACCGCGCAGCTCGGCGGCCGGGATCACGCCGCGACCGTCATCTCCTGCGCGCTGCCCGACGGTGTCGCTCCGGACGACCTGCCCCGGCTCCCCGCCACGGAGCTTGCGCTCGCCGGGCCTCGTGTCGAGTGGCGCACCCGCGCGCCGACTGCGGCGCTCGGCGCACTGACGGCCTGGGCGCTCGAGCGCGGGCTCGAGCTGCCCGAGCTCGAGGCGCACCGGCCGAGCCTCGAGGACGTCTACCTGGAGCTCGCGGGGGACGAGTGAACGACGCGCGCCTGGCGCTCACCCAGCTGCGCTACGACCAGAAGGGCTTCTGGCGCAACCCCAGCTACGTCTTCTTCACCGTCATCCAGCCGGTGATCTTCCTCGTGATCTTCGTGTCGGTGTTCGGCAACGACACGACGCTCGTCAACGGGCACCTGATCAAGCGCTCCACGTACTACGTGCCGGGCATCCTCACGATGGCGATCGTCTCGGCGACGTTCTTCAACCTCACGATCTCGCTCACGCGCCTGCGCGAGCGCGGGATCCTCAAGCGCGTGCGCAGCACCCCGCTGCCGCCGTGGATGTTCCTCGCCGGTCGGGTGGGCAGCTGCATCGTGGTCTCCGTGCTGCTCGTCGTCCTGCTGATCGGGATCGGACGCATCGGCTACGGGGTGACGGTGCCGTGGCATGCCCTGCCGGGGATCGCGCTGTCGCTGCTCGTCGGCGCCGCGTCGTTCTGCTGCCTGGCGTTCGCGCTGACGAGCGTCGTGACGAGCGAGGACGCAGCCGCGCCGATGGCGAACGCGATCGTGCTGCCGCTGCTGTTCATCTCCGGGATCTTCATCCCGAACTCGGAGATCCCGGCGTCGATGCAGGCGGTCGCCGACCTGTTCCCCATCAAGCACCTCTTCGAGGCGCTGCTGCGCTGCTTCGACCCGTCGCTCTCCGGCTCGGCGATCGCGCCCGGCCAGCTCGCGATCGTGGCCGCGTGGGGTTTGGCCGGGCTCGTCTTCGCGCTGCGCCGCTTCGTCTGGACCCCGCGAGCGGAGTAGGAAGGCCTGCACTGTACGCGCGCGGTGACGTGTGGCACGCTCGGCACCATGGCCGTCACGCGGGATCTTCCTGCGGGAGTCGTGACCTTCCTGTTCACCGACATCGAGGGGTCGACGCGGCTGCTGCGGACCCTCGGCCCCGGCTATCCGGCGGTGCTGGATCTGCACCGCGACGTGCTGATGAACGTCTGGGACGAGCACGACGGCCACGTCGTCGGGACCGAGGGAGATTCGTTCCTCGTCGCCTTCCAGGGCGCCGCCGACGCGCTCGCCGCCGCGGTGGAGGCGCAGCACCGGATCGCCGCCGCGCCGTGGCCCGACGGCGTCGACCTGCGGGTGCGGATCGGCGTGCACGCCGGCTACGCCCAGCCCCGCGACGGCGACTACGCGGCGCTCGCTGTGCACCAGGCCGCGCGCGTCGTCTCGGCGGCCCACGGCGGGCAGGTGCTGCTGACAGGCGCGGTCGCCGAGCGACTCGGCGAAGCCCCGGACGCCGTGCACGTGGAGCGCCTCGGGCGCTTTCGCGTGCGCGATTTCGAGGGCCCCGCCGAGCTCTACCGTGCCGCCGTTCCCGGCGCGGCCGCCGACCTGCCGCCGCGCGTGCGGCCCGCCGACGGGCACAACCTCGTCCGGCCCTCGACCTCGCTCGTCGGGCGCGACGCGGATCTCACGCGCGTGCTCGACCTGGCCCGCCCGGGGACGGTGACGACGCTCTGCGGGCCGGGCGGCGTCGGCAAGACGCGCCTGGCGATCGAGGCGGCGCTGGCGGCGGCGGGCGACTGGGCCGACGGCGTGTGGCTCGTCGACCTCGCGCCCCTGACCGAGCCCGAGCTCGTCCCCGCGACGATCGCCGAGACGGTCGGCGCCACCGCCGTCGCCGGCGTCGACCCGTGGGCCGAGGTCTGCGCGCACCTTGCGGAGCGCGAGGCGCTGATCGTGCTCGACAACTGCGACCGCCTCGTCGCCGAGGCGGCGGCGCGCGCCGCCCAGCTGCTCGCGGCCTGCCCGCGGGCCGGCGTGCTGGCGACCAGCCGCGTTCCGCTAGGCCTGCGCGGTGAGCAGGTGCAGCGGCTCGCGCCGCTGGCGACCGCCGGGCCCGACGCCCCAGCCGCGCGGCTCTTCCGCGAACGCGCGACGCGCGACGCGGACAGCGACCCCGGCGTGATCGGCGAGCTGTGCTCCGAGCTCGACGGCCTGCCGCTGGCGATCGAGCTCGCCGCGGCGCGGACGACGGTGCTCGACCCGCGCGAGATCCTCGATCGCCTGCGCCGCTCGCCGTCGGTGCTGCGCAGCCGCGACCCGGCGCTGCCTGAGCGCCAGCGCACGATCGAGCGCCTGCTCGACTGGAGCTGCGACCTGCTCGGTGCGGAGGAGCGCAGCGCGCTGCGCCGCCTCAGCGTGCTGCCCGACGGCTTCGACCTCGAGCTCGCCGAGGTCGCGTGCGCGGACGCGGACCTCTCCGCCGACGAGGTGCCCGAGCTCGTCTGGTCGCTCGTCGACGCCTCGCTCGTGACCAGCGACGCTGCGGCCGGTGCGACGCGCTATCGCCTGCTGACGACCGTCCGGGCGCACGTCGCCCAGGACGCCGGCGGCACCGAGCGCGCCGCGGCGCTCGCCCGCCTCACGCGCGCCTACCTCGAGCGCCTGGGCCCCGCGCACGTCAACGACCAGGGCTGGGTGGGCGCCGTCGGCGCGGAGCTGAACAACCTGCGCGAGGCGATCGCCGCCGGCGGCGACGAGGCCGCGGCGCAGGCGCTCGCCTGGTCGATCGCCGCCTACCACGACCTCACCGACGCGTTTCGCACAGGCATCGAGGAGACCACGCGCTGGGCGGCGCGTTTCCGCGCCCCCGGCCCGTGCCGCGTCGGCCTGCTGACGCGGCTGGCGGACCTGCATCTCTGCGTCGGCGAGCTCGGTGCGGCGACGGCGTTCGCCGAGGAGGCGGCGGCGATGGCGCGGGCGACCGGCGTCCCGGAGTGGGACGACGCGGGGCTCGTGCACACCCGCTGCGAGATCGCCCAGCGCCGCGGGCAGCCCGCAGAGGCCGCCGCGCTGGCCAGGCGCGCGCTCTCCGAGCCGCATTCGGGGCGCGGGCAGACGCGCCTGCTGAATGCGCTCGGGATCGCGCTCGGCGCGCAGGGCGATCTCAAGGGCGCCGCCGACGCGTTCGAGCGCGAGCTCACCGTAGCCCGCGAGGCGGGCATGCCGACGTTCCTCGCCACGACGCACGGGAACCTCGCGGAGACCTATCTGCGCCTGGGTGACGAGCCGGCCGCGGCGCGCCACCAGGTCGCGAGCCTCGAGCTCGCCCGCGAACAGGGCCGGCCGGTCCTGATCGGCTTCTCGATGATGATCGCCGCGCGGCTCGTCGCCGCGCACGGCGCGCCGGCCGAGGCCGTCGTGCTGCAGGCCGCGGCCGACGAGGTTCTCGCGCGCGCCGCGTTCGCGCTGTACGCCGACGACGCCGAGGTGCGCCAGGAGTTGATGGAGAACGCGCGCCGCGACCTCGGCGACGAGGCCTTCGAGCAGGCGCTCGCCGAGGGCCGCGCGCTGCACCCCGACGCCGCCCGCGACCGCGCCGCGCTCGTGCTGCGCGCGGCCGCCGGGGAGTCCACCGACCAGGAGGCAGTCCGATGACGTCCGACAATCCGCCCATACGCCCCGCGTGGTCCGACCGGATCGCCGTTTCGCGCAAGGGCGGCGGCTTCGCGTACGTGCCCGGCCGCGTCCTCGTGCGCGGGCCCGCGCGCCTGCGCGCGCTCGAGATCCTGCGCCGCTCCCCAGGCGGCGAGGCCGCACGTGAGGCGCGCTTCACCGCGATCGACGACGTCGCCGACCCGCTCGGGCTGATCGAGCTGCTGCGCGCCGAAGGCCTGGAGGCGCAGCCCGAGCACGTGTTCTTCGCCCACCCGTGCGACCCGTGTGCGGATCAGCCGCATCCATGGGAGCGCTACGGCCCGGGCGTCGACCCGTGGCGCTCGCACGCCGTCGACGCCGACCCGTGGCGCTCGCACGCCGTCCAGTCGACGCCGTGGCGCTCGCACCCGTGGCGCAGCCACGACGCGCCGACCAGCTCCGCCGTACCGATGAGCGCGCGCGTCCTGCCCGTCCGCGCATGCGAGGGCCCCGGCCGCCATCCGCGGATCGTCGTGCTCGACACGGGGCTGGCCGGCGGCGACCAGGCCGGGGGCGTCAACGCCGACGGGCAGCGGCCGGCGCTGCTGCTCGACGCCGCCCATCCCGACCGGATCTCCGGGCCGTCCGACGCGCCCGACGTGGCGATCACCTCCGTGACGGGGCAGGTCTTCGGGCCCGACGACTATCTCGACCCCGTGGCCGGCCACGGGACGTTCATCGCCGGCATCATCGAGCAGCTTGCCCCCGGCTGCACGATCCGCGTCGAGCACGTCGTCTCGCCGCTCGGCGACGGGCGCGAGCTCGACATCTGCGACGCGATCGACGCGGCGGTCAGCGACCCCGGAGGACCGCCGGACATCATCTCGATGTCCTTCGGCGGCCCCGTGTGGGACAACGCGCAGGCGCTGCGGACATCGATCGCCGCGGCCCACCTCGCGGGCGTCGTGCTCGTCGCCTCGGCCGGGAACGACGGGGTCTGCGCGCCCCAGTACCCCGGCGCCTACGACAACGTGACGGCGGTCGGCGCCGTCGGGCCCGATGGGCCACCCGAGTGGACGAACTACGGCGACTGGGTCGACGCCTGCGCGCCGGGCGTCGACCTCGTCAGCGCGTTCTTCGCGTCCTTTGACGGGGCGTTCCCGCGCATCAATGCGACCGACGTCGACGCCTTCTCCGGCTGGGCGCAGTGGAGCGGCACCTCGTTCTCGGCGCCGGTGGTGGTCGCGGCGATCGCGCGCGAGATGGTTACCGGGCCCTGCTCGGCGGCGGAGGGCGTCGAGCGCGTCGTCGGCGCGCCGCACCTGCTGCGACTGCCGTGCCTGGGGACGGTGGTGAACCTCTGAGCGACAGGGCTCAGCGGCGCTCGAGGATGACGACGGGGATCTCGCGATCGGTCCGCGTCTGGTACTCGGCGTAGCTCGGCCACTCCTCGTTCATGAGGTCCCACAGGCGCGCGCGCTCATCGCCGGCGGCGACCGACGCGCGCACGGGGATCTCGTCCGCGAGCACCTCGATCGTGGCGTCCGGGTCCGCCTCGAGGTTCTTGAACCAGTCCGGGTGATCCGGCGCGCCGCCCTTGGATGCGACGAGGATCCAGCGGCCCGCGTCGACGCGGTGCAGCAGCGCCGACGTGCGCGGCTCCCCGGAGCTGCGCCCGGTCGTCGTCAGCAGCAGGACCCGCCCGCCACGCCAGTGGTAGCCGTGCTCACCCTTCGTCTCGCGATAGACGCGGACGTGCTCGTCGCCGAACAGCTGGTCGTCAGCCGAGTCGCTCATTCCTGCAGGCTATCCCCGGCCTCGAGCGGCTGGATCAGCGTGCCCTGATGGAAGAGCGCGCCACCGTTCGCCGTCGCGGCGCGTCTACGGCGTGAAGTCCCAGGTCGCGAACGACTCCGCGTCCCAGAGCGCCCGCTCGGCATCGGCGGGCGCGTCGACGATCGCCGGCGCCGCATCCCAGGTCATCGTCGCGCGTGTGGCGGCGCTGTAGGCAGGCCACGCCGGGACCCCCGCGCCGCGGCCGGTGTTCGGGTTCCCGGTGCGTGCGAACGACAGCCACGCATCCATGATCCGATCGGACAGCAGGCGGCGCTCGGCGAGCTGGACGGGGTCCTTTGTGGCGCTGTGCGGGACCGTCGCCAGATCGAGGTTGCCGAAGACGAAGCCCAGCTCGATGCCGTGGATCGCGCCGAGGTTCTGCGCCGCGGGCGCCCCGGGCACGAACGGCACGTGCCAGCGGAACAGGTACATCCAGCCCGGCTGCCAGCGCGCCTGCGCCTGCGCGAGCCGGATCTGCGGGATACGGAAGAGCTGGTCGGTGAGCATCGCGTGGGTCACCGCGCCCTCCGTCGCCCCGGGGAGCGCGGCGCGGTAGGCCGCCGTGATCCCGTCGCGCTGCGCGCTCAGCGCCGTGGGGAAGAACGGGTTGGCCGCGGGCGGGACGTCGAGCAGCGCTGCGTCATAGAGCGCCCAGTAGCCCGTCTCGTTCTCGTTCGTGCCGGAGAGCACCCGGATATGGCGCGCGCTCCCGGCGGCCAGGCGTGGGACGACCGCGCCCGGGAGCACGCGCCCGTCGACATACGGCGCGAAGTACGTGTCGCCGGAGAAGAGCGGCGCCGCGTTCACGACCTTCGCCTGCAGGTCGAGCAGCCTGCTCGTGCTCAGCGCGCGCAGCTGGGCGACGCTGTGGATCGAACCGGCCGCGAAGTGGCGTTGGGCGACGAGGCGCTGGTATGCCGCGGTGTGGACGAGGTAGCCGCTGCCGCTCTCCATGATCGCGCGATGGAACAGGCGCTCGGGATGGCGGGTCGCGAGCAGCGCGCTGACGGAGATCGCGCCGGCCGACTCGCCGAACACCGTGACGTCGCGCGGGTCGCCGCCGAAGCTGCTGATGTTGCGCTGCACCCACCGCAGCGCGGCGATCTGGTCGCGCAGGCCGTTGTTCCCCGAGCCGCGATAGGCGGGGTCCAGGCCGCCGAGCTCGAGCCAGCCGAGCACCCCGAGGCGGTAGTTCAGCGACACGACGACCGCATCGCCGCGCGCGGCGAGCTTGAAGCCGTCGTACATCGGCTCGCTCGCGGAGCCGACGACGAAGGCGCCGCCGGGGATGAAGACCATCACCGGACGGCGGCGCCCGTCGGGCCGCGGGGTCCAGACGTTCACGAACAGGCAGTTCTCGTCCGTGAAGCGCTTGGCCGTCGTCGGGTACTCCTCGAGCGCGTCGCGATCCTGCGGGCAGACGGCGCGCGGGCGCGTCGCGCGGAGCACGCCGTGCCAGTGCCGCGGGGGCGCCGGCGGGCGGAAGCGGCGCGCGCCGACCGGCGGCGCCGCGTACGGGATCCCCCCGAACTCGCAGACCCCGCCCTCGGTGCGCCCGGCGACCTGGCCGCCCGAGACGGCGGTCGCGCAGCGCGCGGCGGTCTGGGCAGTCGCCGTCGCCCCGCCCATCGCCGCCGTCACGATCAGGGCGACCGCGAGCACCGGACCGAGCATTCTGTGTCGCATCGGCTGGACGCTACTCCGCCCCGCCTCGGGAGGGTCGCGGCGCGGCGTGCCGAACCGCTACCGTTACCGGGCCCTGGAGGGGTGCCGGAGTGGTTGAACGGGGCGGTCTCGAAAACCGTTGTAGGGGTAACCCCTCTACCGAGAGTTCGAATCTCTCCCCCTCCGCTTGGAAGTGCCTGGAAAGGAGCGGGTTTTGACCTGACGCGGTCGAAACCCGCTCCGCCGCCGTCGTGCCCGGGTGCGCGTGAAAGCCGACGCGCTCGCCAGGCTCAACCGTACGATTTCCAGGGACTTCGCGCCGCCAGGGGCGCAACGGTTCTGGAGACCGTCATCGCGCTGGTTGTCGGGCTTCGTCGGCGCTACGAGACCAGGCGCGACATCGCAGCTGAGATTCAGATCATGGCGAACGTCCTGCAAGCAGGCCGAATCCGAGCCCGGATGACAGCTCGCCGTGCAGGCGGTGCACCGGGCGCGCTGTCCCAGAATTGTCCCAGGAGCGCGATGGCCCACGAGCGTGAACCCAGCTGCCGAGGACCCGATCGACGAGCCGCCGCGGCGTCCACGCCCCCGGTCGCGATCCCGTTGTGTGCCGGCGTCGAACCGACCACCAAGGGACGCGTACGTGTACACCTTCGTGCTACAGTCTGTGACATGGTCAGCAAACCACACGACGTGCTCGCGACCCGCGAGGTACGCAAGCAGCTCCCGGCGCTCCTCGATCGCTTCCGCAATGAAGGGGCCGACGCTGAACCAGTGGTCATCGGCGCCCGCCGCCGGCCCGAGGCCGTCGTGCTGTCCTACGAGCGATACCTGCAGCTGGCCGGCGGACGCGAACGCGTCGCGGCCGCGCTGGACCGCCAGACGCAGGAGGCCGGCGCCCGCTTGGACGCCGACGCGGCGCTCGAACTCGCCGACAGCGAGCTGCACGCCATGCGCCGCGAGCGCGCTCAGGGCTCATAGTGCCGCGTGCGCGCCGTCCTGGACCCAAACGTCCTCGTGTCGGCCCTGATCTCCGGGACCGGACCGCCGCGCGAGATCGTCGCGGCCTGGACGCAAGGACGCTTTGACCTGATTGTCAGCCCGGTGCTGTTCGGCGAGCTGCGCGACGTACTGGCCAGGCCGAAGTTCCGTCGCTGGGTCAGCACGGCCACCGCAGCCGAATTCAGCGACGGACTGCGAGACGACGCGCTCGTCATCGACGACCCGTCCGCGCGGCCAGGGCTGTCTGCGGACCCGGGGGATGACTACCTCGTCGCGCTGGCGCAGGCGGGAAACGCCGACTACCTCGTCTCGGGCGACCGCCACCTGATCAACATCGCCGACCCAACACCACCGGTACTCATGCCGCGACAGTTTCACGAGCTGCTGACCGAAACGACCGAGTGACAACCCCGCTGTCCATCGACGACGTCGTCCGCCGTCCGTAACGCGCGACTCCCGGCCGGAGCGCTGGTGTGCGACCGTTCATCCCGCTGCGCCGGATCAGCGCAGGCGCGACCGGTGCCGGAAGCGTCATGAGCCGGGACCAGTAGCGACGAAGCACCTCGCGGCGACCCGCGCCAGTAACGCGCACAAGCTCCCGGCGCACCGGCTGGCCGCGGTGCCGGGCGCTCTGCGAGCATCCGTGCTCGATGATCGCCGGTCTTGACCCGTCGGGCGTTCGCACCGGGCGGGTGCACGGTCGCTATTTCCGCGAGAACTTCGCGCAGGGTGGCCTCGAGCTCGTGCAGATGATCCCGGAGCTGGTCACGAACGCCGACGCGGCGATCGCGGCATCGGGACGCGAGCACGGCCGCATCCGGCTGTCGTTCGGTCTGCCGGATCCGGCGTTTCTCGCCACCTGGCGCGAGCAGACCAGGCGGTTGCGCGTGCCGGCGCTGCGCTCATGGGAATACGAGCTGCGCTGCAGCGACGACGGTGTCGGCATCGACGCCGCCGTGATCGATCAACGCCTCGGCGCGCTCGGCGTCACGCCCGATCACACCAGCCAGCGCGGGCTCTTCGGGCGCGGGCTGCGGGACGTGTGGCTCGCGCAGGGCGCCGGGCGGATCGAGGGTGTCCGCGCCGGACGGGCGGTCGAGTCGTGGTTCTTTCCCGCGCGCGGCGATGATCCTTTCGCGTTCGTGCACGTTCGCGACGAGCCGGCGGACGCCGCGGACCTCCGCGATCTCGGCATCGAGCGTTCGGGGACGCGCGTCACCGTGCCGCTGATCGCCAAGCGGCTCCCGACTCCTGGCCGCCTGCGCGCGCTCGTCGCTCAACTGGTGCAGCTGCGGCCCGTGCTCGAGGACCCGGCACGCGAGCTGTGGCTCGAGCTGCCGGGCGAGCCACCACAGCTGGTCACGAATCCTGCCCCCGAGCCCGACCCGCAGCGGCCCGTGCTGCTGGACGATGAGCTCGATCTCGGCGAGGGACTCAGCGCGCGAATCGTCGTCCGCCGTGCGGCTGCGCCGATCGCGCTGACCTCGCAACGTTCGACGCGCCGCGGCGGGCTGCTTATCCGTTCCGGGCGCGCGGCCCACGAGGTCACGCTCGCCGGCCATGAGGCGCGGCCCGGAGCCCGCCACCTCTTCGGCGATGTCTGGTGCGCGGCGATCGAGGATCTCCAGCGCAGTGCCCTGGATGCGCCGCGCCCGCAGGTGCTGGTCAAGGTCGACCGCTCGGGGCTCAACGAGCACCACCCGGTCGTCGCGCGGCTCTACGACGCGATCGAGCAGGCCTTGAGGCCGATCATCGACGGCGAGGAACGCCGCGCCGGCGCGCACGTCGTCGCGGCGACACGCGCCGTCGCGACGCGCGACCAGGTCGGTCTGCGGGCGTTGAACGACGCCCTCAAGAGCGCGTTCGACACGCCCGGATCCCGTGGTCTCCTGCGCGGCGACCAGGCCTCCGATCGCGCTGCCGCGGAGAGCGACGAGGCTGCGACCGCGCCGCCCGCCGACGACAAACCGGCCAGCGTGGAGGCGATCGAGCCACAGCCTCCCCAGGATGCTGTCGTTCCCAGCGCGCTGCGCTTCAAGCAGTCACCGCTGCGCCTGCACCCCGGCGAGCAGCGCGGCGCCTCGCTACTGATCGATCCGCAGCGGATCCCGCCCGGCACCCCGCTCGAGATCACGCGTGACCGCGGCCTCGCGTGGAAGCCCGCGGGAGAGCTGGTCGTGCCCGGGCCCCAGCGCGCGGGCTGGTCCAGGCTCAGCGGCGTCGTTCGCGCCCGCGTGAGCTGCGAGCCGGGATCACGGCTGGCCGTGACCGTCACGGCTGCGGATCACGAAGCGACGCTCGAGGTCGTGATCGTCCGCCACCGCGCCAGCGGCTGGGTACGCGAGATCGCTCGCAAGGACGAGGATGCGGAGGTCGAGGCCGAGTTCGACCCCGAGACCGGTGTCGTCACCGTGTACGAAGGACGTCGCGAGTTCCGCGCGCTCGAACGCGCGGCGCGTCGCGCCGGCCTCTCAAAGCGACGCGTCCGCGAGTACCTCCCCTACCGGATGCTCGAGGTCGAAGTCGCCGCCAACACCGTCTACGCCTGGGCCGCGCGCGAGGTCATCGCCCGACGCGCCGGCGAGCTGTCGACCGACGGCCCTGCCTACGCCGAAGCGGTCCGCTTCGAGGCGCAGGCGCTGCGCTACCGCGCCCACGACAAGCTCATGCAGGCTTTCCTCGAGCCAGAGGTGTTCGACGGAGGCGTCCAGATCCGCGCAACCGACGATCCCACCCACTCCGGGCAGCGCTCACTGCTCGAGCAGTAAGCGTCGGCGGCGGACCGTCCCAAGCGTTGTCCCAACGAACCGTCCAGCACCTGTAATGTCCGGTAGATACGGGGCATCCGGCGCATCCTGTGCCGTGCTCGAAAACCGTTGTAGGGGTAACCCCTCTACCGAGGGTTCGAATCTCTCCCCCTCCGCTGAGCGTCTTGAGAGGCCCGCCCACGCGGGCCTCTCGCGTTACGTACTCCGACCACCTCTGCGACCGACGGCCACTGACACGTCTGTGGAACAGATTTGATGCTCAACGCAACGAGCTGACCGGCCGACGAGGCTTGCGCTCGACGACCGCCGCGCCGGCTCCTGCTCTTCGTCGGCCCGAGGGCCACTGTCGGTCCCGCTAGGCGCGGGCGGTCTGAACGGAGGACTGGAGACTTGCGCGAGCCACCCGGAGACCGGTGCATCGATCTAGCGCGGGACGGCAACAGCCCCAGGGAGCTCAGGGGCGGAGTCTTCTGCCGTCCGGCGCTCCGTACATCAGGGTAAGATCTTAGAAAGTTTGCAGATTCTAAAACTACTGACTGGGCCGCGGGCGGGGCTCGGCTTGTGACCGCCACCGCGGCGGCGGCTTGTGCGGGGGCCGGCCTGATCGCTGTTGGAGGTCTCGGCGCCCTGGCCGGTGATCCCCGCAGGGCGCTCGGCGTTCAGGGCCTCGGTGTGGGCTTCCTGGCGCTGGCTGCGGTCGCCGTCTTCGCGGGCGGGGCGCCGATCGGCGCGGGATTCCGCAGTGGGGTTCATCCCGCGTTCGGGCTCGACGCCCTGAGCGGCTTCTTCCTCCTCGTGCTGTGCATCGTCGCGGAGCCTGCGCTCGCCTACGCGCGTGGGACGCTGCCCGCCGGTGGGCGCTCCGCAGCACTCGCGGCGCTGACGGCGGCGTTCGTGCTGGCCATGGCCGGGCTGGTCGCGGCACGGGACATCACGACGTTCCTCGCATGCTGGGAGCTCATGACGCTCGTGCCGGCCGCGGCGATGCTCGTCTCGCGCCAGGACGAGGAGGTGCGGCGCGCGGTGATGGTCTACGTGGGGATCACCCACGTCGCGGGTGTCGGCGTGTGGGCGACGATGCTCGTCCTGTCGGCGCACGGCGTGCTCGGCGGAGCGCCGCTCACGCCGGGCGACCTGCAGTCGTTCGTGCTCGTCGCGGCGCTCATCGGGTTCCTCACGAAGGCCGGGATCGCTCCCCTGCACGTCTGGCTGCCGCGCGCGCACCCCGTCGCGCCGACGCACATCTCGGCGCTGATGTCGGGCGTGATGATCAT
>DATKLF010000068.1:0-40867 GCA_035542555.1 Solirubrobacteraceae bacterium
GGCGAGCGCTGATCGGCGACGACGACGCGCCAGATCGGATTCTTCTTGCCGCCCACACGGGTGAGCCTCAGTCGTACGGCCACGGGTTCCTCTCGAGCATGCTGGAAACGACGACGTCAGAGGGTAGCCGAACGCCCGCTGAGCGGCCGCGGCGCCGAAGCGATCAGCGCGCCTGGCGCATCAGCGCGCCGATGTCGGGCATCTTGCCGCGGCCGATCTGGCGCATGAGGCGCCGCATCTGGTCGAACTGCTTGACCAGCTGGTTGACCTGCTGGACGCTCGTGCCCGACCCGCGCGCGATGCGCAGCCGCCGCGAGCCCTTGATCAGCTCCGGACGGCTGCGTTCCTCCGGCGTCATCGAGAGGATGATCGCCTGCACGCGGTCGAGCTCGCGCTCGTCGACCTTGAGGCCCTTGAGCTGCTGCCCGGCGAAGCCGGGCATCATCCCCAGCAGCGAGCTGAGGGGGCCCATGCGCCGGACCTGCTGCAGCTGTGAGAGGAAGTCCTCCAGCGTGAACTCGTTGCGGCGCAGCTTGCGCTCGAGCGCGCGCGCCTCCTCCTCGTCGAACTGCTGCTGGGTCTTCTCGATGAGGCTCAGCACATCGCCCATGCCCAGGATCCGCTGCGCCATGCGGTCCGGGTGGAAGCGCTCGAACTGGTCGAGGTGCTCGCCGGTGCTGGCGAACAGGATCGGCCGGCCGGTGACCGCCTTCACCGACAGCGCGGCGCCGCCGCGCGCGTCGCCGTCGAGCTTCGTCATGATCACGCCGTCGAACGCCACCGCCTCGGCGAACTCCTGGGCGACGTTCACCGCGTCCTGACCGGTCATCGCGTCGACGACGAGCAGGACCTGGGTCGGCTTCGTGGCCTTGCGGATGCGCACGAGCTCGTCCATGAGGTCGCGGTCCACGTGCAGGCGCCCGGCGGTGTCGACGATCAGCACGTCACGCCCCAGGCGCTGCGCCTCCTCGAGCGCCCCGGAAGCGACCGCGACCGGGTCGGCGTCGGTGCCGCGCTCGTAGACGTCGACGCCGATCCGCTCGCCCAGGGTGACGAGCTGCTCGACCGCGGCGGGACGCTGCAGGTCGCAGGCGGCGAGCAGGACCGAGGAGCCGTGCTCCTCGCGCAGGTGGCGCGCGAGCTTCGCGGCCGCGGTCGTCTTGCCCGACCCCTGCAGGCCCGCGAGCAGGATCACCGTCGGCGGGCGCGGCGCGAACGCGATGCCCGCCGAGGCGCCGCCCATCAGCTCGGCGAGCTCCTCGTCGACGATCTTGACGACCTGCTGGCCGGGATTCAGGCCGCCGATGATGTCGGCGCCCATGCAGCGCTCCTTCACGGTCTTCGTGAAGGAGCGCACGACCTTGAAGTTGACGTCCGCCTCCAGCAGGGCAAGGCGGATCTCGCGCATCGCGCGGTCGATGTCCTCCTCGGTCAGCGTCCCGTGCGAGCGCAGGTCCGAGAGCGTCGCCTGCAGCTTCTCCGAGAGGGCGTCGAACACGACCCCAGTCTGACAGGCGGCGCCGGATCTGCGCTCAGGCCGTCGGAGGCTCCGGCGGCGCCGGGAGCCCAGCCTGCTGCTCGCGGTCGCCGCCCCCGGGGGAATCCTCACCGCCGGCGGACGCCGAGCCGGACGCCCCGCCGGTGAGGCCCTGGACGACGCCGCCGAGGTTGCCGAGCGCCGTCGTCAGCTCGCTCGGGATCACGAAGATCTTGTTCGCGCTTCCCTGGGCGAGCTGGGGCAGCATCTGCAGGTACTGGTAGCTCAGGAGCGCCGGGTCGGGACCGCCCTCGTGGATCGCCTTGAAGACGGTGTCGATCGCCCGCGCGTCGCCCTCGGCGCGCAGGATCGCGGCGGTCTTCCCGCCCTCGGCGCGCAGCACCGCCGACTGCTTCTCGCCCTCGGCGGTGAGGATCGCGGACTGCTTGACGCCCTCGGCGGTGAGGATCGCCGCGCGGCGGTCGCGCTCGGCGCGCATCTGCTTCTCCATGGCCTCCTGGATCGAGCCCGGCGGGTCGATCGACTTGAGCTCGACGCCGTTGACGCGGATCCCCCACTTGCCGGTGCGCTCGTCGAGCACCGTGCGCAACTCGGCGTTGACGCGCTCGCGGCTGGTGAGCGTGTCCTCGAGCGTCAACGCGCCGACGATGTTGCGCAGCGTGGTGACGGTGAGCTGCTCGATCGCCTGCAGCGGGTTCGCCACCTCGTAGCTCGCCGCGCGCGGGTCGGTGATCGTGAAGTACAGCACGGTGTCGATCAGCACCGAGACGTTGTCCTGCGTGATCACGGGCTGCGGCGGGAAGGTGACGACCTGCTCTCGCAGGTCGATCAGCGGGCGCACCTTGTCGACGAACGGGACGACGATCGCCATGCCCGGCCCGAGCGTGCGCTGGTAGCGCCCCAGCCGCTCGACGACGCCGGCGCGCGCCTGCGGGATGATCCGAACCGTCTTGTACGCGACGAACAGCGCGAACAGGACGACGACGAGTGAGACGGCGGCTCCGGTCAGCATCTCGGGCTCCTCATTCGGGCTTCATCTAGCGGGCGTCGACGAGCGCCGTCGCCCCGCGGATCTCGATGACCTCGACCTTTTCGCCGGCGTCGAAGATCCGGTCCTCATCGTAGGCGCGGGCGGTCCACACCTCGCCGTCGAGCTTGATGATGCCCGTGCCCTCGTCATTGGCGATCCGCTCGGCGACGATCGCCGGCCGGCCGATCAGGGCCGCGGTGCCGGTGCGCACGTGCGCCGGCTGGCGCAGGTGGCGCCGGGCGACCGGGCGCACGAACAGGAAGGCGACGATCGTGACGACCGCGAAGACGACCCACGCGGCGGTCTGGCCGGCGACCGCGGAGACCGCGGCTGCGCAGAACGCGCCGATGGAGAACGGGGCGATGAAGAAGCTCGTCGTGGCGATCTCGCCGATCGCCAGGACGACGGCGGCGAGCAGCCAGATCACCCACGGATCCATCGTGGTCTGAGCGTATCGTGCGCCCGCGACGATCCCGCGCTCAGGGCGCCGCGCTCAGGGCGCCAGCAGCGCGGCGGCGAACTCCTGCGCGTCGAACGGCCGCAGGTCCTCGAGCTGCTCGCCGACCCCGATGAGCTTCACGGGGATGCCGAGCTCGCGCGCGATCGCGAGGGCGATGCCGCCCTTCGCGGTGCCGTCGAGCTTCGTCAGCACGATCCCGTCGACGGGCACCGTCTGCGAGAAGAGCCGAGCCTGGCGCAGGCCGTTCTGACCGGTCGTCGCGTCGACCGTCAGCAGCGTCTCGTGCGGCGCGCCCTCGAGCTGCTTGGCCACCACGCGGCGGACCTTCGCCAGCTCGGCCATCAGCTCGTCCTGGGTGTGCAGGCGCCCGGCCGTGTCGACGATCACGACGTCGGCGCCCTGCTCGCGCCCGCGACGGATCGCCTCGAAGGCCACCGAGCCGGGGTCGGCGCCCGGCGCGCCGGTGACGATCTCGCACTCCGCCCGGCGGGCCCATTCGGCAAGCTGCTCGACCGCGGCCGCGCGGAACGTGTCGGCGGCGCCGAGCACCACGGTCAGACCCTGCTCGCGACGCAGGTGCCAGGCGAGCTTGCCGATCGTCGTGGTCTTGCCGGTGCCGTTGACGCCGGCGACCATGATCACCGTCGGCCGCGCGCGGAGGTCGATCGTGCCGGGCCCCGCGCCGGAGGCCTCTTGGGCGAGCAGCGCGACGAGCCGCGCCTGCAGGGCCTCGCCGCCCTCGACCTCGCCGCTGGTGGCCTCGTGCTCGAGGCGCTCGACCACCTCGGCGGTGGTGCGGGCGCCGACGTCGGCCATGATCAGCGCCTCCTCCAGACGCTCCCACGTCTCGTCGTCGAGCGTGTCGAAGAGCGTGGCGTGGACCTCGGCGGTGAGCGCCTGGCGCGTCTTGGTCAGGTTCTCGCGCAGCCGGCGGAACATCCCGCGGCGGCGCTGGGGCTCAGGCTCGGCGGCTGTGCCGGGCTCGGCCGCGCCGTCCGCGGCCCGGCCGGTCAGGAAGACGTCGTCCCAGTCGCGAGCCACGGCGATGCGCGACGATAGCGGAGTGCCCGCGCAGGTCGAGTTTCGTCGCATTCCCGCCGGGGAACCGCCCGCCAGCGACCTGATCGAGGCGATGGTGCTCGAGCTCGAGGCCTTCTACGGGCGCATCGACGGGCCGGGGATGCCGAGCGCGGCGCCGGAGGAGTTCGCCCCGCCCGCTGGCGCCTGCCTCGTCGGCTTCGCGCCCGACGGTACGGCGCTCGCCGTCGGCGCCGTGAAGCGCCTGCAGGACGGCACCTGCGAGATCAAGCGCATGTACGTGGCGCCGCAGGCCCGCTCACGCGGCGTCGCGCGGGCGCTGCTGGCAGCGCTCGAGGAGGAGGCGCGCAGGCTCGGCTACAGCCGGGTGCGGCTGGACACCGGCACGCATCAGCCGCACGCCCGCACGCTGTACCTGTCCGAGGGGTACCGCGAGATCCGGGACTACAACGGCAACCCGGCGGCGAGCTTCTGGGGCGAGAAGCAGCTGTAGCTCCGCGCGGCCCGACGTTCAGGCCGCTGCGATCGCCGGGCTCCGCTCTGGTTCCTGGCCCTCGTCGCGCGGCAGGCGCCGCGAGACGACCTTCGAGACGCCGTCGCCGCCCATCGAGACGCCGTAGAGCATGTCGGCGGCCTCCATTGTGCGCTTCTGGTGGGTGACGACGATGAACTGCGCGCGGTCGCGGTACCCGCGCAGCAGTTCCAGGAAGCGCCCGATGTTGAGGTCGTCGAGCGCCGCCTCGACCTCGTCGAGGATGTAGAAGGGGCACGGCCTGGCGAGGAAGACGGCGAAGAGGAACGCGATCGCCGTCATCGACTTCTCTCCGCCGGACAGGAGTGAGAGCCGCTTCATCGACTTGCCCGCGGGCGTGATCTCGATCTCGACGCCCAGATCGTCCTCGGGCTCGCCGAGCTCCTTCTGCGCCTCGGCCTCGGCCTCCGCCTCCGCCGCGGCCAGCTGCGTCGCCTCGTCCTGCGGATCGGCACCGCCCAGCACGGCCCTGGGGCCGCGGTCCTCGCGCACCAGCCGCAGGCGTCCGCGGCCGCCCGGGAAGCAGTGGGCGGCGAGCTCCTCGAAGTTCTTCGCCGCGGCCGCGAACGTTTCCTCGAAGGTCTCGGTGATCTGGCGGTCGGTCTCGCGAATCAGCGAGCGCAGCTCGCGCATCGCGGTCTCGAGGTCCTCGCGCTGGTGCTCCAGCTCCTCGACGTGCGCGAGCGCCTCCTCGTACTCCGCCCGCGCCAGTGGGTTGACCGGCCCCAGCTGCTCGCGCCGGCGCGCGAGACGCTCGATCCGTGCGCGCATCGCCTCGGCCTGCTCGGCCGCGAGCGCGTCCGCCGCCGGCTCGGGCTCGAGTCCCAGGCGCTCGGCGAGCCGGCCCAGCTCCGCGGCGGCCTCCGTCTCCTGGTCGCGCGCCTGCTGCGCGCGCACCTCGGCCGTGGTCACCCGCTCGCCGGCCTCACGCAGGCGCTGCTGGATCTGCGCCTCGGCGGCTGCACAGGCGCGCAGCTCCTCGGTCACGCCGAGCCCGGCGCGGCGGTCCTCCTCGAGCTCGGCCTCGAGCAGCTCGATGCGGGCGCCGACAGCCTCCCGGGCGGCCTCGAGTGCCGCGGCGAGCCGCTCGGTCGAGGGATGCAGCACCCGGTCGTACGCCAGCGCGGTGCGCAGCCGCTCG
The DNA here is from genome assembly GCA_035542555.1 of Solirubrobacteraceae bacterium. Taxonomy (GTDB): domain Bacteria; phylum Actinomycetota; class Thermoleophilia; order Solirubrobacterales; family Solirubrobacteraceae; genus F1-60-MAGs163. The sequence continues at coordinate 5,700 of DATKLF010000068.1, forward strand.
ATCACGGTCGCGCGCTCGGCGCGCTCGCGGGCGGCGCGCTCGGCGACCCGGCGCTCGGCGGCGAGCTCGCCCTCGAGCTGCGCGCGGCGCACGGCGCCGGCACCCTGCTCGGGCGCCGCGCGGCGCTCCTCGATCAGCCACGATGCGCGGCGCTCCTCCTCGGCGGCGGCGGTGTACGCACGATCGGCCTCGCGGCGCACGCGCTCGGACTCCTCGCGGCTGGCGTCGGCGGCACCGGCCGCCTGGGCGGCGGTCTCGACAGCCGCCAGCGCGGCCGCCTCGGCGCGCAGCGCGCGCTCGGACTCTCCGACGAGCGCGTCACGCCGGTTGCGCTCGGCGAGCACGCGCTCCTCGCCGGCCCCCGCGGGCAGCTGGCGCAGCTCGCGCGTCGCGCCGAGCCATGCCCGGCCGGCGCGGGTGACCGCCAGGCCACGGAACGACCCGGGTACGGCCGCGAGGTCCTCGACGAGCCAGGCGTCGGCGAGCAGACGGCCGGCGACGCCGTCCGGCCCGCGGACCGCATCCGCCAGACGGCGCGCGCCGGGGACCGGCGCCGCACCGGGCGCGGCCGCGTCGTCGCCGGCGGGCTGCACGAGCACATGGCCGCCCTCGGCGCCGAGCCTGCCGAGCAGCGCCTCGCCGGCGGTCCGGTCCTCGACGATCGCCGCTCGCAGCGCGCCGCCGAGCGCCGCGGCGACCGCAAGCTCCAGGCCGGGCTCGACCTCGAGCTCGTCGGCGAGCGCGCGCTCGCCGCGCGGCGCCGAGCCGTGGCTGCGCAGGTACTGGTTGGCCGCGGCAAGCTCCGCGCCCACGCGGGCCGACTCGCGGCGCGCGGCCTCCGCGCTGCGCTCGGCGGCCAGCAGCGCCGCACGCGCGACCTCGCACGCCTCCTCGGCAGCCGTCACACCCAGCGCCGCCGCCGCAAGCTCCTCCCCGAGCTCGCTGCCGCGCAGGGCCGCCGCATCGCGCTCGGCGGCAAGTGCTGCAAGCTCGGACTCGAGCTCCTGCGCTCGCTCGGCGTCCAGGCGCGCCACCTCGGACTCGAGCGCCTCGATGCGCTCCAAGCCGGCCGCGTCGGGCGCATCGGCCTGCGCCTGGTCCTCGAGCACCGCCAGGCGCGCCGCCCGGTGCTCGAGGCGGTCGGCGACGGCCTGCCCGGTCTCGCGCGTGCGCTCCAGGCGCAGCTCGATGCGATCTGCCGCGGTACGCGCGCGCTCGCCGCGTCGCGCGATCTCCTCGCGCCGCTCGGTGCGCGCCGCGAGCGCCTCCTCGGCGCGCTCGCGCCGTGCCGCGATCGTCGCCAGCTCACGCTCGGCCGCCGCGCGCAGCGACCGCGCCTCGGCGGCGGCCTGCTCGGCCGTGGACAGCTCGGCGCGGCGCGCGCGCAGCTCGTCGCGCGCCAGCTCCCAGCGTGCCTCGAGCGTCTGGCGCTCGAGGCGCTCGTGCAGCTCGGCGGCCTCCGCCTGGCGCTTGAGCGGGCGCAGGCGCGAGCGCGCCTCGCGCTAGACGTCGAGCGCCCGGTCGAGGTTCTCCTGGGTGCGGTCGAGCTTGAGCTGGGCGCGCCGGCGGCGCTTGCGGTGCTTGCCCAGGCCCGCGGCCTCCTCGATCAGCAGCCGGCGGTCCTTGGGCTTGGACGTGACGATCGACTCCACGCGCCCCTGCGAGACGACCGAGTGCATCTCCTTCCCGAGGCCCGTGTCCGACAGGACCTCGAGCACGTCGACGAGCCGGCAGCGTGCGCCGTTGAGCCGGTACTCCCCCTCGCCGCTGCGGTCCAGCCGGCGCAGGATCGAGATCTCGCCGAGCGGCAGGTCCAGCGCACTGTCCGAGTTGTCGAGCACGAGCTCGACCTCCGCACAGGAGCGCGCCTGGACACCGTGGCCGCCGGCGAAGATCACGTCCTGCATCGACTGCCCGCGGACGGCGAGCGGCGACTGCTCGCCCATGCACCAGAGCACCGCGTCCGTGACGTTCGACTTGCCCGAGCCGTTGGGCCCGACGACGACCGAGACCCCCGGCGCGAACTCCAGGCGCGTGCGGTCCGGGAAGGACTTGAACCCCTTCAGCGTGATCGACTTCAGGTGCACCTCAGGACCCCTCCTCCTGCGCCTCCAGCGCCTCGCGCGCAGCCTCCTGCTCGGCGGCCTTCTTCGAGCGCCCCGACCCGCTGCCCACCCGCCTGCCGTCGACGAGCGCCTCGACCTCGAAGATGCGATCGTGCGGCGGGCCGAGCTCGTTCGTGATCCGGTACTCGACGACCTCGGCGCGCAGCGCCAGGCGCTCCTGCAGCGCCGACTTGAAGTCGACCGGGTGCTCGAGGGCGTGTTCGAGCTCCGGCGTGAACGCCTCGACGACCGCGACCGCCGTCCGCTCGTAGCCGAAGGACAGGAAGCAGGCGCCGATGACCGCCTCGACGACCGAGGCGAGCACGCGCTCGGTCATGACCGTGTCCGGAACCGCGCTGCGCTCGGGTGCTGCGCCGCGCAAGCGGTCCGGCACGCCGAGCCGCAGCGCGACCTCGCGGCACGAGGCGCCGGACACCGTCTGGGCGCGGATCTTCGTCAGCCGCCCGGCGCCGTAGCGCTCGGCCTCGAGCCGCGGATACAGATGCGCGGTCATCGAGAGGCCGAGCACGCTGTCGCCGAGGAACGCCAGCCGCACGTAGGAGTCGCTGCGCCGCTCGCTCCAGGAGGCGTGCGTGAAGACCTGCCGGTAGAGGTCCTCCGGCAGCTCGTCGAGAAGGTCGCTGAGGAGCTTCAGGGGTCAGGAAGCGCGGGAGTGTGGGCAAGGACGAAGTCGACCGCCTGACCCACGGTGAGGATCTCGGCCGCCTGCTCGTCCGACATCGTCACGCCGTAGGTGTCCTCGAGCTCCTGCACGAGCGTGTAGAGGTCGAGCGAGTCGGCCTCGAGGTCCTCCTTGAAGCGCGTCTGCTCGTCGATCACTTCCGGCTCGACGTCGAGCTCGTCGGCCAGGTGGGCGCGGATCAGCGCGAGAACCTCGTCGCGGGTCATGGCGATGGAACGCTAGCCGCGGACCCGGACGGGGCGCCGGCGCCGGCGGGCGCGCGGCGCAGCGCGCCGGCGGCCTCGAGCGCCGCGTGGGTGCGCCCCGCAAGATCGCCCGAAACGCCGCGCGCGGCGAGCAGGATCGCCTGCGAGAAACCCCGGCGGGTGAAGCGCCCGTGCGGGACCACGCCCAGGCGCCGCAGCCCGAGGAGATACGCGCCGCCGGCCCCCTCGGGGTCGATCTGGTCGCGCAGGCCGCGCAGCGCCGGGCGCAGCAGCAGGCCCCCGGCCTTCGCGCGCGGCGACGAGAGCGCCGCCTCGCGCACCGCGCCCAGGAGCGTCTGGGAGAGGCCCTCGAGCAGCTTCAGCGAGACGTTGCCGGTGAAGCCGTCGGTCACGACGACGTCGGCGGCCCCGCGCGTCAGGTCGGTCCCCTCGATGTTGCCGACGAACTCGAGCGCCGCGCTGCCCCGCGTTCGCTCGGCGAGCATCGCGTGCGCCTCGACGACGACCGCCGTGCCCTTGGTGGGCTCCTCGCCGTTGGAGAGCAGCGCGACGCGCGGGCGCGCGACGCCGAGCACGGTCTGCGCGAGCGCCGCCCCCATGAACGCGAACTGGACGAGGTGCTCGCTGCGCACCTCGACGTTCGCCCCGACGTCCAGGAACGTGATCGGGTTCCCCGGGATCGGCACCGGCGTGGCGAGCGCCGGGCGGTAGATGCCGCGCGCGCGCTTGACCTCGAACAGGCCCGCGGCGAGGGCGGCCCCGGTCGAGCCGCCGCTGACGAAGGCATCGGCGTCCCCCGCGGCGACGGCGGCTGCCACCTGGACGATCGACGCCCGGCGCGTCGCGCGCACGGCGCGCGCGGGGTCCGGCACCTTGGCGATCGACACCGGCGCGTCGACCACCTCCACGCCCTCGGGCGCAGCGCCGATCTGCTCGGCCGGCCCGTAGAGCACGACGCGCACGCCGCGGATCGCGGCGATCGCGGCGCCCGCGGCGACCTCGGCCGGACCGAGGTCCGCCCCGTTCGCGTCGACCGCGACGGTGACGGCGCCCATTGCGGCCTCAGTGGTCGTGATCGTGATGGCCGTGCGCCTGCGGCGCGGCGACCTCACGGCCCGCGTAGGTCCCGCACGTCGGGCAGACGCGGTGCGGGAGGCGCGGGGAATGGCACTGCGGGCACGCGTTGTAGGTCGGCGCGCTGAGCTTGTGCGTCGAGCGGCGCTTGTTCGTACGGGCGTGCGACTGTCGCTGCTTGGGGACGGCCATGGGCACCGCAGGGTAGCGGGTCGCCTGCCCCGCCGCTCCCGCCGCGGCCTGCTTGACTGGCCCGGTGGCCTCCGAGACCCTCGAGATCCGGCCGATGCGCCTCGCGGATGCGCCCGGCGTGTACGCGCTGTGCGCGCGGGTGCTCTTCTCGCCCCATCCGGACCTGGACGAGGCGACGGTCCGCGAGCGCACGCTCGCGCGCGTCGAGCATCTCGCCGCCACCGACCCCGGCGGCGTCTGGGTCGCCGAGGACGGCGGCACGATCGTCGGCGCGGCGATGGCGCTCGTACGCGAAGGGATCTGGGGCTTCTCGCTGTACGCCGTCGACGAGGCCCTCCAGCAACGCGGCGTCGGCAGGCGACTGCTGGACGCCGCGCTCGCCTACGGCGCCGAACGCCGTGCGCACGGCTGGATCATCCTCTCCTCCGAGCATCCTGGGGCGATGCGCCGCTACGCACGCGCGGGCTTTGCGCTGCAGCCGGCGCTGGCGGCCGCGGGCATCGCCGACCTCACGCGAGCGCCGGACGCCGCGGCGCGCGTCGAGGACGCGGGGCCGGCGGGGATCGAGCTCGCCGACCGGATCGGCCGTGCGGTGCGCGGCGCCGGCCACGGGCCCGATCTCGCGGTCGCGCTCGCCGGCGGCGGTCGCCTGCTCGTCTACGAGGACCGTGCGTTCGCGCTGCTGCGCGAGTCGCAGGTCGCGCTGCTGGCGGCCACCGACGAGGAGGCCGCGACGACGGTGCTGTGGGGCGGGCTCGTGACGGCTCCGCCCGGGACCACGGCCATCGTCGACTTCATGACCGCCGCCCAGCAGTGGGCGATCACGGCCTGCCTGGACGCGCGGCTCCCGCTGTCGCCGGAGGGCCCGGTCTGCACGAAGGGCCGTCTCGGGCCGCTGACGCCCTATCTGCCCAACGGCGCCTACCTGTAGCGGTCAGTCGAGCTTCAGCTCGCCGAGCTTCGCCCAGCGCGGGTCGGGCTCGGGCTCGTGGCGATGGGCGGGGTCGGCGTTGAGGTCCGCCCCGCAGCGTGGGCACAGCCCGGCGCAATCCTCGCGGCACAGGATCTGGGCCGGCAGCGCGAGCGCGAGTGCGTCGTGCGCCCATGCGCGCAGGTCCAGCTCGGCGTGCTCGACGTAGGGGCTCGAGAGCTCCTCGTCCTCGCTGCCGGGCTGCTCGATCTCCCGCGCGTCGACCGCGAAGACGGGGGCGGCCGCCGCCAGGCAGCGCATGCACGGCCCGCGGAGCACCGCCTCGAAGCGCAGCCGCAGCGCCCAGCCGCCGGACACCATGCGCGAGACGTCCAGACGCGCCGGCACGGGATCCGGCTCCGCGTGGTACCGGCTGTCGCCGAACGTGAAGGCTCCGAGCGGAACCGCGAGGTCGATCCGCCGCGCCTCCCCGGAGCGCAGGCCCAGCGCCGCGAGATCGAAGCTGTCGGCTCTGGCGGGCATGGCGTCGAGGGTAGAAGATGCGCCGGTGCGCGCGATGGTCCTCGAAGAGCCCGGCCGCCCGCTGCGGCTGGTGGATCGCAACGTCCCCGAGCCAGGGCCCGGCGAGCTGCTGCTGCGCGTGCACGCATGCGGGGTCTGCCGCACCGACGTGCACGTGCGCGATGGCGAAGTGCGTGGGCGCCGGCTGCCGATCGTCCCCGGCCACCAGATCGTCGGGACCGTCGAGGGATCGGGCCCGGGCACCGCGACCGCGCGCGGGGCGCGCGTCGGAGTGCCGTGGCTCGGCTGGACGTGCGGCGCATGCCGGTTCTGCGCGAGCGGCCGCGAGAACCTGTGCCTGCGCGCGCGCTTCACCGGCCTGGACATCGACGGCGGATTCGCCGAATGGACGGTCGCCGACGAGCGCTTCTGCTTCCCGCTTCCGGCTGGCTACGGCGACCTCGCGGTCGCACCCCTGCTGTGCGCGGGGCTGATCGGGCACCGCGCGCTGCGCATGACCGGCGACGCCGGGCGGCTCGGGCTCTACGGGTTCGGCGCGGCGGCGCACATCGTCGCCCAGACGGCGATCGCCGGCCCACCCGCGCGGCGGGTGTTCGCGTTCACGCGCTCGGGCGACGAGGCCGCCCAGCGCTTCGCGCTCGAGCTCGGCTGCGCGTGGGCCGGCGACGCGCTCGCGCCCGGGCCCGAGCCGCTGGATGCCGCGATCATCTTCGCGCCCGCGGGCGAGCTCGTGCCCGCGGCGCTGCGCGCGCTCGACCGTGGCGGGGTCGTCGTCTGCGCCGGCATCCACATGAGCGACATCCCCACGTTCCCGTACGAGATCCTGTGGGAGGAGCGCAGCGTGCGCTCGGTCGCGAACCTCACGCGCGCCGACGGGCGCGACTTCCTGGACCTGGCTCCACGGGTGCCGGTGCGCACGCGCGTCACGACCTTCGCGCTCGAGCAGGCGGAGGCGGCGCTCGACGCGATCCGCTCCGGCGGCCTGGAGGGCGCGGCGGTGCTCGTGCCGTGAACGCCCCGCGCATCGAGCTCCTGTACTGGGAGGGCTGCCCGTCGCACCCGCGCGCGCTCGCCGAGCTGCGCGAGCAGCTCGCAGCGACGGGCCTGGACCCCGAGTCGGTCGAGGTGCGCGAGGTCGTCACAGACGCCGACGCCGAGCGCGAGCGCTTCACGGGCTCGCCGACGATCCGCGTCGACGGGCGCGACGTCGTCGAGGCCGGCGACGAGCCGGCGATCCTGGCCTGCCGCGTCTACCATCGCCGCGACGGGCGGATCTCGCCCGTGCCCGACCCCCGGGACGTGCGCGACGCGCTGCGCCGCGCGCTCACCGCCCACGGAAGGACCCCCTCCGCATGACCCTCGCAATCGGATCCAAGGCCCCCGACTTCTCGTTGCCGGACACCGCCGGCGACCTGCACGGACCGGGCGGCGGCGCGGCCACGGTCGTCGTCTTCACTTGCAACCACTGTCCCTACGCGCTGGCCTGGCATGAGCGGATCGCCGACGTGGCGCGCGACTACGCGCCGCGCGGCGTCGTCGTGCTCGCCATCTGCAGCAACGATGCACGGCGCTACCCGCGCGACTCGTACGCGGCGATGCAGGAGCGTGTCGCGCGCGATCCCGGCGACTGGCCGATGCCCTACCTGCACGACGCCACCCAGGAGGTCGCGCGCGCGTACGGGGCGAAGACCACCCCTGACGTGTTCGTGCTGGACGCCGACGGCGTGCTCGTCTACCGGGGCGCGCCGGACGCCGACAGCGACGACCCCGCGCAGCGCGCTGACTGGCTGCGTGCGGCGCTCGAGGACCTGCTGGCCGACCGGCCGGTGGCGCGGGCCACGACCGATCCGGTCGGCTGCTCGATCAAGTGGGCGGCCTGATGGGGCGGCGCTACGGGTGCTCGGCGAGCACCCGCTTGAGGACCTTCCCGGTCGGGTTGCGCGGCAGCTCGTCGAGGAACACGATCTCGCGCGGCACCTTGTAGCGCGCGAGGTTCGCGCGGACGTGCGCCTGCAGGTCGGCCTCGGTCACGCCGACACCTTCGACCGGCACGACGAACGCCCGCAGGCGCTCCCCCCACTCCTCGTCGGCGACGCCGATCACCGCGACCTCGACGACAGCGGGGTGCTCGGCGACGAGATCCTCGACCTCGCGCGGGAACACGTTCTCGCCGCCGGAGACGATCATCTCGTCGTCGCGCCCGTCGATGAACAGGCGCCCGCCCTCGTCGAAATGGCCGACGTCGCCGGTCGACATCAGCCCGGAGATGACCTCCTTGCCGCCGCCGCCGGTGTAGCCGTCGAAGGCCAGCTCGTTGCCGACGAAGATCCGCCCGGTGGTCCCGCGGGGCACCTCCGCGCCATGCTCGTCGTACAGGCGCACGACCGTGCCGTGCGGCGGGCGCCCGGCGGTCCCCGGGGCCGCGCGCAGGTCGGCCGGACCGGCGATCGTCGCCCACGCGACCTCGGTGGAGCCGTAGAGGTTGTAGAGGACGTCGCCGAAGCGGTCCATCGCCCTGATCGCCAGCTCGCCGGGCAGCGCGCTGCCGCTGACGGCGATCACGCGCAGCGCCGAGCAGTCGTAGCGCGCGAAGTCCTCGTCGGGTAGGTCGACGATGCGCTGCAGCATGACGGGCACGACCGCGAGCGCCGTCGTGCGGTGGTGGGCGATCGCGGCGAGCGTGTCCTGCGGATCGAAGCGCCGGCGCACGACGAGCGTCGAGCCGAGCGACATCGCCAGCAGGAAGTGCGCCATGCCCCAGGAGTGGAACATCGGGGCGGCGATCATCGTGCGCTCGCGCGCGCGCAAGGGGATCGCGTCGAGCAGGGCGGCGACCGGCGCGAGCGAATCCGGCTGCTTGCGCTGTGCGCCCTTCGGCGTCCCGGTCGTCCCACTCGTGAGGATCACGATCCGCCCCGGCTCGGCGGGCGGGTCGAGCGGCCCGTCCGGTGACGCCGCGATGAGCTCCTCGATCGTCGGGGCGCCATGGGGGTCCGGGCGGTCGGCCCAGGCGACGATGCGCTCACGGCCCTCGGCCGCCTCGGCGACGAAGTCGGTGAACTCCTCGTCGTGAACGATCGCGACGGGCCGTTCGCGGTGGCAGACGTCCGCGATCTGGGGGGCCGCGAACATCGTGTTGAGGAACAGCGCGTTGGCGCCGAGCTTGCCGATCGCCACCGAGGCGTCGACGAACCAGCGGTGGTTGCGTGCGAGCACCGCCACGCCGTCGCCGGCACGCACGCCGCGCGCGGCGAGCGCACGGGCGAGCGCGTTCGTCCGGCGGTCGACCTCGGAGAACGTCAGCGTGCCGCGCTCGTCGACGAGCGCGACGGCGTCGGGGCGGCGGATGGCGCCCGCGCTGTAGCCCGCGGCGACGGTCGGCCCCCAGCGCCGAAGGACGTCGAGCGCGCGCACCAGGCGGTCGGGGCGCTCAGGGCGCACCAGTCCCGCGCGCACGAGCGTGCGGCCGAGGAACAGCGGGTCTTCCAGGCGCTCGAGCATCGCTCCGAGCCTACATCTCCCGGCCGCTCGCGCTGCGGTCAACGCCGTTCCGTCAGATCCCGGGCGTAGCGTGCGACCCATCGTCATGGAAGCCGCCACGCCCCTGCGTCCCGACCGCGTCGTCCTCGCCGGCGAGCGCCTGCGCATCGACAGCCTCGTCGTCGACGACGAGCGCGCGGTGGCACTCGCGCGCGAGCGCGCCGAGGCCGGTGAGCCGCTGGAGGGCCTGGTCCGCAAGGCGATCGAGATCGGCGCGCGCGTGATCGGGCGCGAGCAGACCGCCGCGGACACCGAGTTCGTGCGGGCCGAGTTCGAGCGCCAGGCACGCGAGCTCGAGCAGCGCTTCGCGGTGCGCGCTCAGACCGTGTCGACCGACCTCACCCAGCGCATCGACATCGCCTTCGGCGCGGAGGCGGGCGTCGTCCCACGCCTGCTGGAGAGGCACTTCGGCGCCGGCTCGAGCCAGGCCGTCCAGCACCAGGTGCGCGCACTCGTCGACGACCTGCTGCGGACGCACCGCGAGGCCCTCGCGCGGCAGTTCAGCGCCACCGACGCGAGCAACCCGCTCGGGCAGTTCCAGCAGTCGGCGCTCGGCGCGATCAAGCAGGCCTCGACCCAGCAGCACCAGCAGCTGCTGGCGATGCACGAGACGATCGTGGCGCTGAAGGCCGAGGTGGCGTCGCTGCAGGCCGAGCGCGAGCGCGCCGAGGCCGTCGCAGAGGAGGCCGAGCGCGGCACGGCGAAGGGCCGCACGTACGAGGAGCAGGTCGCCGATGCGCTGCGTGCGCTGGCGGGTCCGCGCGGCGACGTCGTCGCCGCGGTCGGGGACCGCAGCGACGCGGGCCGCAGCAAGAAGGGCGACGTCGTCGTCGACATCGGCATGTCCGACGGTCCCGCGCTCGGGCGCATCGCGTTCGAAGCCAAGGACCGCCGCCTCGCCCAGCCGGAGGCGATCCGCGAGCTCGACGGCGCGCTCGCCGCGCGCGATGCGGACTTCGCCGTGCTGGTCGTGCCCTCCGCGGGGGAGCTGCCGGCCGGAATGCGCGCGCTGAGCGAATACCACGGCGACAAGATGGTCGTGATGTGGAGCCCCGAGGAGGGCTCGCCGCTGACGCTCGAGGTCGCCTACATGCTCGCCCGCGCCCGCGTGCTGCTGGCGCGCCGCGACGCCGACGCGCGGCTGGACGCCGGGGCGATCGCCCAGCAGGCCGACAAGGCACTGCAGGCGCTCAAGGACGTGCGCAAGGTCCGCCTGAACCTGACCGCCGCGACCACCGGCATCGACCAGGCACGCGATGTCCTGGACAGCCTCGAGAAGGCGGTGCGCGGCCACCTGGACGAGATCCGCACCCTGCTGACGGCGGCGGGCGAGAGCTGAACGGCGCGCTGCAGCTTCCCGTGGCGCTCATCCATGCGGTCCTGCGCGCCGCCGTGCCGGCGGCCCTCGTGCTCGTCCTGGCGGCGCCGTCCGGGGCCGCGGCGCACGACGAGCAGGGCTACTGGGCGTTCGCCGCGCGTCGCGCGCAGGACGTCGAACGTGCCTGGTCGCAGGACCGCGGCGTCTTCCTCGTCCATCAGGATGGCGTGAACACGCGCCTGAACGCGAACATGCTCGAGCTCTACGCGCTCGCGGCCCTGCACGGCATCGCGCCGGGGCCCGCCCGCCAGGACGATCGCGCCCGCAGCATCATCGACCACTTCCTGCGCGCCCCGGCGTTCGTTTCCGGCGCGCCGCCGCGCCGAAGTCGCGGCGAGCCCACCGAGCCCCACAGCCCCGGGTGGGACGGCGGCACCGAGAGTCCCGTCGGGCGCCAGCATGTGTCGCTCGATCCGCAGGTCGCCCAATCGCTGGCTGCGGCCTTCCAGGCACGCGATGCGCTGGGGCTCAGCGCCGACCAGACCGCGCTCATCGCCAGCGAGGTCGACCGGGTGGCACGCTCGCGCTTCTACCGCTATCCAGCCGTCGAGCTCGGGCAGTTCAACTGGCCCGCGACGCTCTACCGCGCCGACCAGGACGTGACGGGCGCCACCGACCTGCTCACCGACGACTACCGGCGCCAGCTCGTGCGCTTTGTGGATGGAGCGCGCCGCGGCACGGCGAGCCACGCGGGGGCACTCACGGCCGGCCTGGGCCTGCACTACATCCCGGGCCGCCCGACCTCCTTGCCGGCGAACCGCACCTCAACCTCCGAGTACGGGAACATCGTCTTCAGCGGGCTCGACGAGTACGACGCCGCCCTCGCCGCCGGGATGCGTCCGCTGGCGCCGCGGCAGTCGGGCCTGCTGCGCGCGTGGGCCGAGCGGATCCTGTACGGCGAGTGGACGCACACCGGATACCTCAACTGGGACACGGGGCTCGGATCGAACCGCTGGCACCTGCAGCGCTACTGGCCGCTCGCGCTCGCAGGGCCGTTGGCCCTCGCCACCTCGCAGCAGCTCGCCGGGCCCCAGATGCGCGCGCAGGCCGCCTGGATCCTGGACCGGGCGATGGACCTCTACGAGCAGCGCGCCCGCGCCTACCCGCGCAGCCTGCTCCCGTCGCGGCTCTTCGGGCTCCGGGGCCATGACGGCTCGGAGGCCAACGACCCCGAACTCATCGCGTCGCGCTTCGCCGTCCTGGCGGCCCAGGCCGCCGACCGCGGGCTTGGGAGCGCCCCGAAGGTCGAGCCTCCGCCGTTCTACGCGCTCGACGACGACATCGGCCGCCTGGCCGTCTCCACCCCCGTCTACAGCACCGCGGTCATCCAGCCGCAGCCGACGCTCGGCTACGGCGGCTTGGAGCCCGCCCGGCTGCTCGACGCGCGGGGCGACCCCGTCAGCGGGATCGGCGGCGCCCAGGCGAGCGCGCTCGGCCTGGCGGTGCGCACGCGCGGCGGCCTCACGCTCGATACGCAGCCGGGACAGCGCTGGCCGGGGGGCACAGCGGTGGGCCACTGGCGCCTCGCGGGCCGTGGCCCACGCGGGACGTTCAGCTCGTTGGTCGCCCGTTCCTGGGTTCGCCGCGGCCCGGTCAGCATCCTGATCGGGCATCGGTTCCTCCCCGACAGCGTGAGGACGAGCTGGGTCGTGAACGCTCCGCACGGCTCGACGGTGCGCCTGTCGCTGCCGATCTGGTCCTCGCGCCCCGAGGCCACGCATGCCTGCGCCAGCGGCGGGGGGCGCTGTCAGCCGGTCACCCCCCGCTTCCACCGGCTCCACGGGCGGTCGATCCGGATCACCGCGCAGCAGGGCGGCTACGTCGCGACGATCACCGGGACGAGCCACGCGTGGGTGCGCGTCGTGCGGCTGCGGACCGCGCCGCGCTCCTCGCCGTTCACCAGCCGCGCGGTGATCGTGTTCGTGCGAATGCCCAAGTGGGGCCAGCTCCGGCTGAAGCGCGTGCTGACCTTCCTCTCCTGAGCGCGGCCGACCGGGGGCGCCGGCCCGGGCTCAGGCGGCGCGGTCGTCGACGTCGTCCTCGGAACGCCCGGCGAGCCGGTCGCGGCCGCGCTGGACGGCGGCGATGAACTTCGAGAGGTTGACTTCGAGCGTGCCGAGGATCTCGTCGGCGTAGTCCTCGGCGCCCAGCCGGATCTCGCGCTCACGGGCGCGGGCGTCCTCGATGATGTCCTCGGCGCCGCGCTCGGCCTGGCGCGTGACCTCCTCCTGGGAGATCAGCTGATCCTGCTTCTCGCGCGCCTCCTTGATGATCCGCTCGGCCTCGCGCTTGGCCTCCGCGAGCATCTCCTGGCGCTCCTTGACGATCCAGCGCGCCTGCTTGATCTCCTCGGGGATCGTCGCGCGCATCTGATCGAGGATGTCGTAGATCTCCTCCTTGTCGACGCGAACCTGGTCGGTGAGCGGCACCGGCTTCGCGTTGTGGATGAGATCGTCGAGCTTGTCGATCAGTACCAGGACGTCCATGGCAGGGTGGCTTTCGTTACCGGGCGAGCTCTTCCTTCAAGCGCTGCGCGACCTTGGGTGTGACGAGATCGTCGATCTTCCCGCCGAACATCGCCAGCTCCTTGATGCCGCTGGAGCTCAGGAAACTGTACTGGGGGCTCGCCATCAGGTAGAGCGATTCGATCTCCGGGGCCTGCATCCGGTTGAGCTGGTTCATCTCGAACTCGTACTCGAAGTCGGAGATCGCGCGGAGCCCTTTCACGATCGTCTTCGCACCGACCTTGCTCGCGAACTCGACGACCAGCGTGTCGAACGGCTCCGCGCGGACGTTCTCGAGGTGGTCGGTGGCGTCCGCGATCAGCTCCAGGCGCTCCCGGATGCTGAAGAGCGTCTTGCCCTTGCGCACCGGGAGGTTGACGACGGCCACGACGACCTCGTCGAACAGCACGGCGCTGCGCGTGATCACGTCGATGTGCCCGCGGGTGATCGGGTCGTAGGAGCCGGGACAGACGGCGATGCGATTCGAAGGCGTCATGCGGTGTGGATGCGGATGAGGGTGTCCCCGTAACGGCGTTCGCGGCCGAGCGGCAGCGGGAGCTCGAGCGGGTGCCGCCGGTCGCTCTCGCTGACGACGCGCGCGCCGGGGGCGAGCAGCGGGGCCAGAGCGGCGGCGAGCTCGTCTCCCAGCTCGGGCGCCTGCCGATATGGCGGGTCGAGGAAGACCAGATCGTATGCCTCGCCGCGCGCGCGTGCGGTGCGGAGCGCCGCGGCGGCCGGCATGCGGCGCACGCGCACGGCATCCGAGCCCAGCCCGAGGGCTGCCGCGTTCGCGCGCGCCACCTCCGCGGCAGCCCGGTCCTGCTCGACCAGGACGGCGCTGCGCGCGCCGCGCGAGAGCGCCTCGAACGCCAGCGCCCCGGAGCCGGCGAACAGGTCCAGGACCCGCTCGCCGTCGAGCGGGCCGAGCATCGCGAACAGCGCCTCGCGGACGCGGTCGCCCGACGGCCGGGTGCCGGCGCCCTTCGGCGCGGCGATGCGCCGTCCGCCCAGTCTGCCGCCGACGATCCTCACACGCCCAGCGCGCCGCGCGCACGGTCGCCGTCGCTGTCGGCACCCGTGATCACGCGGCGATCGCCATGCGCTCGACCTCGCCGTGCGCGGCGCGCAGCGCGTCCGCGAGCAGCGCATGCTCGGGCAGCTCGAGCGCCGGATCGGCGTCGAGTAGGTCGCGCGCGGCGGCACGGGCGCGCTCCAGCAGTTCGGCGTCGCCCGGCATGACCGCGTAGCGGAAGGCCGCCATCCCGGACTGGCGCGTACCGGTGAGCTCCCCTTCGCCGCGCAGCCGCAGGTCGATCTCCGCTAGGCGGAAGCCGTCCGAATGTGTGGCGAGCGCGGCGAGCCGCTCGGAGCCCTTCGGACCGAACAGCAGGCAGAGCGAGCGATGCTCACCGCGCCCCACGCGCCCGCGGAGCTGGTGCAGCTGCGAGATCCCGTAGCGCTCGGCGTCCTCGACGAGCATCACGGTGGCGTTGGGCACGTCGACGCCGACCTCGATCACGGTCGTGGCGACGAGCACGTCCGTCTCGCCCGCCGCGAACGCGCGCATCACCGCCGACTTCTCGGCCGGGCGCATCTGGCCGTGGAGCAGCCCGACGCGGAAGTCGGCGAGCTCGCCGGACGCCAGGCGCTCATGCTCGGCCGTCGCCGCCCGCGCCTGCAGGGCCTCCGACTCCGCCACCAACGGGCAGACGACATACGCCTGGCGCCCGGCGCGCAGCTCCTCGCGCATGCGCTCGTAGGCGCGCTCGCGCTCGCGCTCGCCAGCGGCGATGTGCGTGTCGATCGGCTGGCGCCCGCGCGGCAGCTCGCGCAGCTCCGTGACGTCGAGATCGCCGTAGCCGAGCAGGGCGAGCGTCCGCGGAATCGGCGTCGCCGTCATGTGCAGGACGTGCGGGGCGCAGCCCTCCCCCTCCCCCGCCGCCTTCGCGTCGAGGGCGGCGCGCTGGCGCACCCCGAAACGGTGCTGCTCGTCGACGACCGCCACCGCCAGGCGATCGAAGCGCACGTCATCCTCGATCAGCGCATGCGTGCCGACGACCATGGCGAGCTCGCCGCTGGCGAGCTTGCCGAGGATGTCGGAGCGCCGCGCCGCCGGCGTCGAGCCGGTCAGGAGCGCCGCCGGCACGGCCTCGCCCGGCATCAGGGCCTGCAGCGTCGCGAAGTGCTGCTCGGCGAGCGTCTCGGTCGGCGCCATGAGCGCCGCCTGGTGGCCGTGCGCGACCGCGCGCAGCATCGCCGCCAGCGCGACGACGGTCTTGCCCGAGCCGACCTCGCCCATGAGCAGGCGCTGCATCGGGTGCGGGCGCGCCAGGTCGGCGCTCACGGTCTCGATCGCGCGGCGCTGGTCGGTCGTCGGCTCGAAGGGCAGCAGCTCGGCCAGCCAGCGCTCGACGAGCCCCGCCTGGGGCCCGTCGCCGGCGCCCGCGAGCACCGGCGCCCCGACCGCCGCGCGGCGGTGGGCGCGCCGGCGCAGGAGGTCGAGCTGTGCCAGGAGCAGCTCGTCGAACGCCAGGCGCCGGCGCGCGGCCTCCAGCTCCCCGGAGTGCGCCGCCAGCAGTGCGGTCGGCCGCGCCGGCAGCCGGTGGCGCGCACGCAGACGGCCCGGGAGCGGCTCGAGCGCCATGCGCGCATCGGGCAGGTGCCGGCGCACCAGCGCGAGGATCTGCGTCGAGGAGAGGCCGTCGGTCGCCGGGTAGTGGGCGACCTGGTCCGCGCCCCCCACGCCCTCCGAGGTCTGCGCGTGCGAGGTCACGCGGAAGCGCCCGCGCGCGTCGCGCGCGCCGTGCAGCACGAGCCGCGTCCCGGGCGGGTAGCGGCGCACGAGCCACGGCTGGTTGAAGAACGCGACCCGCATCGTCGCGCCCGCGTCGGCGACGACCGCCTCGACGATCGGGCGCATCCCCCGCCGGCGCACGGGGCGCGAGGCGATCGAGCGCACCTCGGCGACGACGGTGGCCGGCTCGCCGGTGGTGAGCTCGCCGATCGCGCGCGCCTCGCGGCGGTCACGCGGCAGGTGCTCCAGCAGGTCGCCGACGGTCGCGATCCCGAGCGCCGCGGCGCCCTCCCGCTCGCGCTCGGCCGCGAGCCGCAGCGGGGCGCGCAGCGCCCCCTGCCGCGGCGCGCTCCACGCGGCGCCCGCGAGCTCCCGGGCGGTCGGCCGCGCGGTCTCGGCGAAGGCGCAGGGCGGCGATGGCACGCCGCAATCGTCCATCACTCGGCGGACAACAGCCACCAGCGCGAGGGCTGGCCGCCCTGCCCGAACTCGAGCTCGACGCCGCTGGGCGCAAGCGCCGCGATCTCCTCGTCGCCGAGCGGCGCACCGTCGCCGTGGATGACCGTCACAAGCTCAGGGTCCTCCTGCGCGAGGCGCTCCAGCACCGCGCGCAGCGTCTGCGCTGGCTCGCCCCAGGCGACCAGCTCGTCGCCGACATAGCCGACCGCATCGCCGATGGCGAAGCGTCCCTGGCTGTCGGCGCGCGCGGCCGGCGCGACGGCGCCCGTGCGCACGTCGGCGAGCGCGTGCTCCATCAGTTCGGCGTTCTCGTCCGCGCCGCGCTCGGGATGGAGTGCCAGGGCCGCTGCCAGGCCCGCCTGCTGCTCGGCCGAGGCGACGACCCGGACGCGCTTCTCGGACATGTCGGCCGCCGCCTGCGCCGCCATCAGGATGTTGCGGCTGTTCGGCAGGACGACGACCTGCTCGGCCCGGACCGCGTGGATTCCCGCGAGGATGTCGTAGGTCGAGGGGTTCATCGTCGCGCCGCCGTCGAGCACTTCGCAGCCGAGATCGCGGAACATCGCGGAGATCCCGGCACCCGAGACGATCGCGAGCACGCCGCAGCGCCGATCCGTCTCCCCGGCCGCAGCGGACTGCAGGCGCAGCTCCCGCTCGTGGATCTGGGCGTGCATGTCGGCGACGTCCAGGCGCGAGACCTCCCCGCGTCCCTCGAAGAGCGCGGTCGCGACCTCGGGTTCGTCGGTGTGCACGTGGACGCGCAGCGTCAGGTGGTCGCCGACGACGAGCACCGAGTCTCCGACGTCCTCGAGCAGCCGCACGTAGTCCGAGGTGCCGGCGAGCTCCGTCCCCGGCGCTGCGGTGACCGCAAAGTTCGTGCAGAACCGGTAGGTCGAGGACTCGTGCTCGGGGTGGGTGACGCGCGCCGGGGGCCGGTGATGCGCGACCTCTGGCGCGCGTGTGCCCCGCAGCGCCGCTACGCAGCCGGCGAACAGCACGACGACCCCGTAGCCGCCCGCGTCGACGACTCCGGCCTCGCGCAGCTCGGGCAGCAGCTCCGGGGTGCGGCGCACCGACTCCTCCCCGGCGCGGACGGCCTTCTCGAGCACGTCGGCGATGCGCGCGTCCTGCTCGCCCGGCGTCGCGTCGGGGGCGAGCCGCACGTCGGCGCCGTGGGCGAGCTCGGTGGCGATCGCCGCGGCCATGTCGCGCATGACCGTGAGGATCGTGCCCTCGGCCGGCTGGCGGACCGACGCGTACGCGCGCTGCGCCGCGCGTGCCATCGCCGCGCCGATGAGCACCGGGTCGATCAGCTCGCCGGGGCGCGACACGAGCTCCTCGGCAGCGCCGCGGATGAGCTGCGAGAGGATCACGCCGCTGTTGCCGCGGGCGCCGAGCAGCGCGGCGCGCGCCACGGAGTCGACGATCTCCGTGCGCTCGATCTCGTTCAGCGCGCCGTCGCCGTTGGCCTGCGCGAGGCGGTCGACCTCCGCCAGGCACGCCTCGAGCGTCAGCACCATGTTGTCCCCCGTGTCGCCGTCGGCCACCGGGAAGACGTTCAGGTCGTTGATCTCCTGGCGGCGGCGCTCGAGATGGATGAGCGCGCCCTCGAGCGTCGCCCGGAACCGCGCAAGACTCGAAGCGGACTCGGACACGGGCTCAGAGCCTAGTACCAGCGAAGCGAAGTCGTTCGCGCCCTACGACCACGTACCGAAGCCGTCTGAGGCCCGATTCGCGGCGCCTCGCGCCGCACGTCGGCGAGGGACAGTGCTCCTGCACGGCCCTCGCCGCACGGGTGGCGCGAGGCGCCGCGAGGCGGCCCTCAGACGGCTTTGGTGACTTTGCCGGCCTTGAGGCAGCGCGTGCAAACGTAGCGCCGCTTCGGCGCGCCGTCCTCGAGGACCCGGACCTTCTGGAGGTTCGGGTTGAAGCGCCGCTTGGTCGCGACCATCGAGTGGCTGCGGCTCTGGCCGAACGCCGGGCCCTTCCCGCAGCTGCAGCAGACCTTTGCCATCAGGCGCAGGAGTGTAGCGGCCGTTGTGCGCCCGGCGTCGCGTCAGACGCGCTCGGGCCGGCGGGCAGGCCGGTGCGCCGGGCGCCGGGCGGGGCGCCCGTAGCCGCCGGCGATGCGGCCGGGCTCACGCAGGCGCACGGCGCTGGGCGCGGCGACCGGGAGCGGCAGGCCGCCGGCGGACGGGCGCGGCGGCTCGTCACGCGGCGGCGGCTCGGGCGGTCGGTCGTCGCCGCGCCACCACCCGAGCAGGTCGGGCCGCTGGTCTTGGCCGTGGACGAGCAGCCGCACGAGCACCACGACCGCGGCCACGTGCATGACCCCGATCAGCAGGATCGCCGCATCCTTGGAACTCATCGCACAGCGATCGTATCGCGCCGGGCCCCCGGCGTCAGGAGCGTTCGTCCTGCAGGCGCTCGCGCACCGCGGCGAGCGCGAGCACGGCCTCGGCGGCATGCCGGCCGGAGTCGCGCTTGTCCCCGCCGGAGCGGGCGAGCGCCTGCTCCCGCGAGTCGACGGTCAGCACGCCGAACGCGCATGGCACGCCGGTGCGCAGCTGCACGTCCTGGATGCCGCGCGCGGCCTCCGCGCACACGTAGTCGTAGTGGTCGGTCTCGCCGCGGATCACGGCCCCGAGGCAGGCAACGCCGGCGTACCGGCCGCTTTGCGCGCACAGCTGGGCGGCCATCGGCAGCTCGAATGCGCCGGGCACGTCGAAGACGTCGGCCGGATCGGCGCCGCCCTCGGCGAACGCGGCCTGCGCCCCGGCGACGAGCCGCTCGGCGAGGTCCTCGTAGAAGCGCCCGACGACGATCGCGTAGCGCGCGCTCACCGGCGCGGCTCCCCGCGCCCGTCGCGGTCGTGCTCGCGCTCGGCGTGGAGCATCTCCTCATCGAGGTTGAGGCCCTGGTGGTGGAGCATGTGCCCCATGCGGTGCTTCTTCGTGCGCATGTAGGCCTCGTTGTGCTCGTTGGGTGGGGGCTCGATCGGAACCTGCGCGGTGACCGAGAGCCCGTAGCCCTCAAGACCGCGGATCTTCTTCGGGTTGTTCGTCAGGATGCGGATCGAGCTGAGGCCGAGGTCGACGAGGATCTGCGCGCCGATCCCGTAGTCGCGCAGGTCGGCCGGCAGACCGAGCTCGAGGTTGGCGTCGACGGTGTCGTAGCCCTCCTCCTGGAGCTTGTAGGCCTTGAGCTTGTTCAGCAGCCCGATGCCGCGCCCCTCCTGCGCGAGGTAGAGCAGGACGCCGCAGCCCTCGGCCTCGATCCGCGCGAGCGCCGCCTCGAGCTGCTCGCCGCAGTCGCAGCGCAGCGAGTGGAACACGTCGCCGGTGAGGCACTCCGAGTGCACGCGTACGAGCACGTCCTCCTGCCCGTCGACCTCGCCCTTGACGAGCGCCACGTGGTGCTTGTCGTCGACGAGCGAGCGATAGCCGACGACCGTGAAGTCGCCGAAGGCGGTCGGCATCGAGGTCGAGACGACGCGCTCGACCAGCTTGTCGTGGCGCCGGCGATAGGCGATCAGGTCGGCGATCGTGATCATCCGCAGCCCGTGCTTGAAGCAGTAGGCCTGCAGGTCGCCGACGCGGGCCATCGACCCGTCCTCGTTCATGATCTCGCAGATGACGCCGGCGGGGACGCAGCCGGCAAGGCGCGCGAGGTCGACGCTCGCCTCGGTGTGACCGGTGCGTTCGAGCACCCCGCCGGGCTTGGCCTTCAGCGGGTTGACGTGACCGCCCTTGACGATGCTGTCGGGACCGTTGGCAGGATCGGCCGCGGTCCTGATGGTGTGGGCGCGGTCGGCGGCGCTGATCCCGGTCGTGACGCCCTCGCGGGCCTCGATCGTCACGGTGAAGGGCGTCTGGTACGGCGTGTCGTTCTTCGCCGTCATGAGCTCGAGGTCGAGCTCGTCGCAGCGCTCGGGCGTCAGCGCGAGGCAGATCCAGCCGCGCGCGTGCATCGCCATGAAGTTGATCGCGTCGGGCGTGACGTGCTCGGCGGCCATCACGAGGTCGCCCTCGTTCTCGCGGTCCTCGTCGTCGACGACGACGACCATGCGCCCGGCCGAGATGTCCTCGAGGGCCTCCTCGATGGTCGCGAAGCGCGCCTGCTCGCGCGTCTGGTGGGTCATCGGCCCGCCTCCGCGGGGAGCGCGCGGTAGCCCAGGAGCTTCTCGACGTGCTTGGCGAGCACGTCGGCCTCGAGGTTCACGACCGCGCCCGGCCGCGCGGCGCCGAGGCTCGTGCGCTCGAGCGTTTCGGGGATGAGCGAGACGGTGAAGCCCTCGTCGTCGACCTGCGCGACGGTCAGCGAGACGCCGTCGACGGCGATCGAGCCCTTCTCGACGACGTAGCGCAGCAGCCCCGGCTCGGCCGCGATGCGCAGGACGCTCGCGAAGCCGTCGCGCTCGACCGCGCTGACGCGCCCGACGGCGTCGACGTGGCCCTGGACGATGTGTCCGCCGAGCCGGTCGTCGGCGCGCAGCGCGAGCTCGAGGTTCACCGGCGCGCCCGGGCGCAGCGCGCCGAGCGACGAGCGCCGCAGCGTCTCGTGAATCACCTCGGCGGCGAACGCGTCGCCATCCACCGCGGTGGCCGTCAGGCAGACCCCGCTGACGGCGACCGAGTCGCCCTCGGCGAGCTGCGCGGCGAGCGGCGTGCGGACGGTGAGGCGTGCGCCTTCGGGCGTCTGCTCGACGGCGGCGACGGCTCCCAGGTCCTGGACGAGGCCGGTGAACACCCCTACCACTCTCGCAGCCTGGCGGTCAGCAGGATGTCCTCGCCGGACGACGAGCAGCGCAGCGACATCGCGCGCATGGCGTCCGCGATCCGCTCGACGCCCTCGCCCTCGAGCGGGTCGCGCGCGCGACCCCCGCCGACCAGGACCGGGGCGACGAACAGGCGCGCCTCGTCGATCTCGGCGGCGTCGAAGAACGCGCCCGCCAGGTGCGGACCGCCCTCCAGCAGGAGCGCGGTGACCGGAGTCTCGAGCGCGCCGAGCTGATCGAGCGCGCCGGTGACGCGCGCAGGCTCGTTGGCCCCGGTGGCGACGATGACCTCGACGCCCGCCATCTCCAGGTGCTCCGCGGCGGCGCGCGGGGCGGCGCGCGAGGTGACGACGATCAGCGGCACCTCACGGGCCTGCGCGACGAGCCGCGAGTCGACCGGCAGACGCGCGGTGGAGTCGAAGACCACGCATCGCGGCTGGCGGTGCACGCCGGGCACGCGGGCGGTCAGCTGCGGATCGTCGGCCAGCGCGGTGCCCACCCCGACGACGACGGCGTCGACGCTCGCGCGCCAGTGATGGGCGAGCGTGCGGCTCTCCTCGCAGGAGATCCACTTCGAGTCGCCGCTGCGGGTGGCCACCTTGCCGTCGAGGCTCATCGCGGACTTGAACAGCACCCAGGGCCGGCCGGTCCGCGCGTGCTTGCGGAACGCCTGGTTCTCGAGCCGCGCGCGCGCGGCCAGCTCGCCGTCGGCGGTGACGACCTCGACGCCCTCGTCGCGCAGGATCCCGAGCCCGCGGCCGCTGGCCTTCTCGGTCGGGTCGTCGCTGGCGACGACGACGCGGCCGATGCCGGCGGCGAGGATCGCGTCGGTGCAGGGCGGCTGGTTGCCCTGGTGGCAGCAGGGCTCCAGCGAGACGTACAGCGTGGCGCCGCGCAGGTCGGCGTCGCCGGCCGCGCGGATCGCGTTGACCTCGGCGTGCGGGCCGCCGAACTCCTCGTGCCAGCCCTCGCCGAGGACCGTGCCGTCCCGCACGACGAGCGCGCCGACCAGCGGGTTCGGGCTCACGCGGCCCATGCCGCGGCGCCCGAGCTCGATGGCCCGATCGAGGAGGGCCTGGTCGCGATCCGTGGCCTGCACCGTGCCCCCCAGGATAGGGACGGCGCCCCGCCGTCCTACGCCGGGCAGCGGGCGTACGCCGCGTAGTACGGCGTCGCGGCGATCCACAGGTAGCCGGTGGGCGGGAGGTTGAACTCCGTGTCCTGCGCGCTCGTGTCGGTGGGGTTGAAGCCCTGGCGCATGAGCACCGCGCGGTTGCCGGCGAGGAGCGCCAGGCCGTAGTGGACCTTGGCGGCGCTCGGCAGGTCGCTGCGCGCGACGACGCGGTGCTCGGGGAGGTTCAGGATCCAGCGCACGTCCGGGATCAGCTTGTGGTTGGGCGTCGTGACCGGGCCGCAGCGCAGCGCGGCGCGAACCTTCGGGTCGTCGAGCAGCTTCACGAGGCTGGCGCGCGAGTCGCCCCGGAACTGCAGCTCGGTGAAGAGGCTGCTGAGGTTCACACGCGCCAGCGTCCACGCGGCGGCGAACACGACGGCGGCGGCGGCGGCGGCGATCCACAGCGTGCGCACCCGGCTGGAGCGCAGCATGGTCCACCCGCCGGCCGTGACGGCCGCGAACAGCATCACCATCAGCGAGGGCACGAGCAGGTAGCGGTTGATCACCGACAGGCCCGCCGCGCCGACGAGCACGAACGTTCCCAGGCCGATGACGAGCAGCGCGAGCGGCACGCGCAGGCGCGTCGGCGCGAGCCACGCGGCGAGCAGCAGGCCGACGAAGCCCGCGACGGCGACCGGCAGCTTCACGAGCGACTTGAGGAAGCTGACCGTGGCCGAGGGGACCTGCGAGAGGCCCTTCTGGCGCCCCAGCTCCTCGGCGAGCCCGCTCGTGTGGTTCTGCGAGTAGAGCGGGTCGCCGGTGACGGCGTAGTCCGTGAGGACCCACAGCACCGGCGCCGCCCCGACGACCAGCGCGCCGATGATCCGCTCGCGCCAGGTCCAGCGCGGGAAGAGGTAGAGCCAGTAGATGCCGCTGAGCAGCCACGCCTCGGGACGCAGCAGCCCGGCAAACCCGAGCAGCACGAGCACCGGCATGCCGCGTCGCGGGCGGCTCGCCTCCAGCGCGGCCGCCCAGATGACGAGTGCCAGGTAGGGGATGTCGATGTACGCGCGCGCGGCCAGGAACGGGAAGTCGAAGCGCGTGCACAGGATGATGCCCGCGACCACCCCGACGAGCGGCGTGAACGCGACGCGGCCCAGCCGGTAGAGGCCGGCCACGAGCACGAGGAAGCTCGCGAGCGTCATGAACACCATCGTGCGATCGCCGGCGCGGCCGAGCAGCGCGAGGAGCGCCCCGAACACGATGCCGAGCGGGTGCTCGGTCGGCGCGCGGTAGGCCTCGAACGACGGTGTGTGGCCGTGCAGGAGCTCGCGCCCCCACAGCAGCGAGTACATCGAGTCGTAGTTGGGGTACGTCGGGTAGATCAGCGCCCCGACCAGGACGCAGATCGCGAGGGCGGCGAACAGGAGTGCCGGCCAGCTCCAGCGCCGGGCGTGGAGGGTCGTCGAGGCGGAAGCGGAGGTCACGTGACTGGCGGGAGTCGGCGGCCTGACGCGCCGCGCGAACCTCCGGCATACTGAAGCGGCGAGTGTACGGCACCCCGTGCGCTGGCGGTCCCAGCGCGCGCCCACGCCTCTGCGGCGCCGCGCGGCGTACTCTCAGTTGCGCGCAATGAAGCTCATCATCCAGATCCCCTGCTTGAACGAGGAGCAGACGCTCCCGGCGACGCTGGCCGACCTCCCCCGCCGGGTGGACGGCTTCGACGAGGTCCAATGGCTCGTCATCGACGATGGCAGCACGGACCGGACCGTCGAGGTCGCGATCGAGCACGGGGTCGATCACATCGTCCGCCTGACGAACAACAAGGGCCTGGCGGCCGGCTTCCAGGCGGGCCTGGACGCGTGCCTGAAGCTCGGCGCGGACGTGATCGTCAACACCGACGCCGACAACCAGTACTCGGCCGCATCGATCCCCGCGCTCGTCGAGCCGATCCTCGACGGCAAGGCGGACATGGTGATCGGCGACCGGCAAGTCGGGACGATCGAGCACTTCTCGCCGCTGAAGAAGCGCCTGCAGCACTTCGGATCGTGGGTCGTGCGCCAGGCCTCGGATACGGACGTCCCGGACACGACCTCCGGCTTTCGCGCATACAACCGCGAGGCGGCGATCCAGATGGCGGTCGTCTCGAAGTTCACGTACACGCTCGAGACGATCATCCAGGCAGGCAAGCTGCTCGTCGCGGTCAGCGACGTGCCGGTCGGGACGAATCCCAAGACGCGCGAGTCGCGCCTGTTCCCGTCGATGTGGGCCTACGTACGGCGCAACTCGGTGTCGATCTTCCGCATCTACGCCCAGTACGAGCCGATGCGCGTCTTCATGGCGCTCGCCGCTCTGCTGATCGTGCTGGCGATGGTCCCGTGGGTGCGCTTCTTCGTCGCGTGGGTCGGCGGCAACGGCGCGGGGCACGTGCAGTCGCTGATCTTCGGCGCGGTGCTCTTCAACGCCGCCGTCGTGATGGCGGCACTCGGCGTGATCGGCGATCTGCTGGCCGGCCAGCGGATCATGAGCCAGCGCATCTTCGAGCGCGTGCGGCGCATCGAGCTGCAGCTCGACATCCCGCCGTCGCACTACGAGCCGGGCGCCACGGCCACGGGGCATCCCGCCACGACCGGGGCGCATGCGGCACCGACGCCGGCCGAGCAGCGCCAGTCCACCCAGGAGCAGGAGGCGCTGCGCGCGTGAGCACGAACGTGACGGTCGACCGTGAGGGCACGGTCACCGGGAACACCTACGACAAGTACGGGTCGACGAACCCGGTCGTCCGACGGCTGATGGCCGGCTTCGAACGCAACCTCGACGAGCTGTTCGTGCGCGCGGGCGCGACGTCGATCCTCGATGTGGGGTGCGGCGAGGGCGTGCTGACGCACGAGTGGGCCGCGCGCCTGCACGGCGGGCGGATCGTCGGCATCGACCTCGACGACCCGCACCTGCAGGAGGAGTGGAAGACGCGCACGGCGCCGAACCTCGAGTACCGCGTGATGAAGGCCGAGAACCTCCCGTTCGCCGACGACGACTTCGACATGGCGAGCGCCATCGAGGTCCTCGAGCACGTGCCCGACCCGGCCGACACGCTCGCGGAGATGGCGCGCTGCGCCAAGCGCTGGCTGCTCGTCTCGGTGCCGCGCGAGCCGATCTGGCGGATGACGAACCTCGCGCGCGGTGCCTACTGGAAGAGCCTCGGCAACACCCCCGGCCACGTCAACCACTGGTCGGCGCGGGCGTTCCGCGGGCTGCTCTCCGAGTACGGCGAGGTCGTCGACCTGCGCACGCCGTTCCCGTGGACGATGGCGCTCGTCCGCGTCCGTGACTGACGCAGCCGCCGAGCGCGCCGACTCGCTCGCCGAGACGGCCGAGGAGCTGGCCTCGGAGCACCCCGGCGCGTCGTACGCGCGCGGGGCGCGGATCCTGTCGCTGGGGATCGCCGCGACCGGCGTCTTCACGTTCGCGTACTTCGCGGTCGCCAGCCACGTCCTGAGCGCCTCGCAGTACGGCTCGGTCGCGCTGCTGTGGTCGATCCTGTTCGTCGTCATCTCGGTGATCTACCGGCCCGTCGAGCAGCTGCTCTCGCGCACGATCGCCGACCGCCGCGCGCGCGGCCTGCATCACAGCCATCCGCTGCGCATTCCGCTCGTCATCCAGGCGGGGTTCGCCGCGGCGTTCCTCGTGGCGGCGCTGGCGCTGAAGCCGCAGATCGTCCACCTCTTCCACGACTCGCAGTCCCTGTACTGGATCTTCACCGGCGCGGCGCTCGCCTACGCCGCCAGCTACTTCGCGCGCGGCTACTTCGCCGGCCACCAGTGGTTCGCGCTGTACGGCGGGCTGGTGCTGTTCGAGTCGGTCTCGCGCTTCTGCTTCCCGGTCGCCGTCGCGATCGGGATCGCCTCGGGCCAGACAGCCGTGGCGGCCGGCATCCTCGCCGCCCCGATCGCGTCACTGCTCGTCGTCCCGTGGGCGATCGTGCGCCACACTCGCCTGGACGCGGAGGCGCCCCAGCCCGACCTCGCGGCGATGACCCTCCGCGCGGGCGCGGGCTTCGCACTGGCAGTGGCCGGCATCCAGCTCGCCGAGCAGACGCTCGTCAACGCGGGCGTGATCATCGCCAACGGGCTCGCCGGGTCGGCGGTCGCGGGCGCGGTCTTCAACGTCCTGCTGATCACGCGCGCGCCGCTGCAGCTGTTCCAGTCGATCCAGACCTCGCTCCTCCCGCATCTGGCGGGGCTGGAGGCGACCGAGGGCCACGAGGCCTTCGCGCGCGCGATCCACACGACGATCCGCGCGATCGCGGGGTTCGCCGGGCTCGTCGCGCTCGGCCTGCTGCTGATCGGCCCGGCGGTCATGAGGATCGTCTTCGGCAGCGGGACGACGTACAGTCGGTGGGGTCTGGCCGTCGTAGCCGTCGGCATGGGCTTCCACCTCGCCTCGGGCACGTTCAACCAGGCGGCGCTGGCCCGCGGGCGCGCGCGCCAGGCCGTGCTGGCCTGGTCCATCGCCGCGCTGCTGTTCGTCGGCTGGATGGTGCTGCCGGCGGTCTCGAGTCTGCTCACGCGCGCGGAGGTCGGGTACGCGGCGGCGTCCGCGCTGCTGTTCCTGATGCTGTGGCTGCTCTACCGGCGCAGCACGCCGGCCCGTCCGGCCGACGCGTTGACCTGAACGCCGCGTCGCAGTACGGTCGGCTCCAGTGGTCCTTCTCGGAACGTTGGGCCTGGAACACCGCGGCGGCGGCGCCGTCAGGCAAGGACGCAGGATCGGTGTGATGCCGGTGGCATTGCCCGATCCGAGGACGCCGCATGACGGTGATCGCCGTCCGGCGTATCCGGTCAGACGTTTGGAGAAGGGCCACCAGTCAGGGCCCCGTCGAGAGGAGAGCATCCGATGCCACCGAGCGAGGGACGCCGCCGCACCGGCCGAGGTGCGCGCCTGGCGGTCGTCGCGACCTGCCTGCTGCTGCTCTGCGCCGGCGCGGTCGTGACCGCCACCGCGGCGCCGGGCCCGTCGACCGACGTCAAGACCGCCCAGTACGGCGGCGGGACGACGACGCCAGTGCCGACGAAGGGCCCGTGCAAGGGCGTCGGCGGCGAGGCTCTGACGAGCTGCCTGGCGAACGCGAAGGTCCAGTACAAGGCCGCCCTGCGCAAGTGCCTGCACAAGCGCGGCAAGGCGCGCACGCGCTGCCAGAAGGCGGCGAAGAAGAAGTGGGTCGGATGACGACGGGCGCGCGGCGCTGAGCATCGCGCCCGCGCGGGGGCGGCCCACCCGCAGGCACGGGCCGCTCGCGACCCTGCTGCTCGCGGTCGCGGTGCTCGCCGTCGCCTGGCGCGGCGGGTACACGCAGGCGGGCCGGGGCGCGACCGTGATCCTCGCGGGCGCGGCGCTCGCGGTCGCCTGGCGGACGGCACCCGCGCGCGTGCAGCGCGCGGGCCGCAGCGCGCCCGTGCTGCTGCTCGCAGGCCTGGCGGCGTTCGGGGCGCTGAGCGCCGCGTGGACGGTCGGCGCACCGGCCGACGCACTGCGCTGGGCGCTCGTGCTGGCGGCGCTCGCGGCGCTCACGGCCGCCGCCGCGGCGCTCGAGCCGCCACGCCCGCACGCCGCGATCCTGCTGATCGTCGCGGTCGCGGCGGCGGCGGCCGGCATCGCCGGTGCGATCGCGCACGCCGACCGCATCGGCCTGGACATCTGCGGCTCGTGGCGACCCGCCGGCCCGCTCGAGTACCCGCCGGCGCTTGCGCTCCTGTGCGTCGGCGCCTTGGCCCCCGCGCTCGCGGGCGCGCTGCGCCCCGGCCGCGCCCAGGCCGCGGCGTTCGTCGTGGCGGCCTGGCTGCTGGCTGTGACCGCGGGGCTCTCGGGCAGCCGCCTAGAGGTCGCGCTGGCGGCCGCCGCGCTGGCCGCCGTCGCCGCGTGGATGCCCGCCGCCGGCGCTGCGCCGGCGGTCGCCTGCGCGCTGGTCGCCCTCGGGGCCACGCTCAGCGCGCTCGCGGTCGGCGGGGCGCTGGGCGACGACGGAGCGCCGGCGCTGGTGGCGGCCGGTCTGTGCGGGCCGCTCACCGCGGGCGCGTGGCTTGCCGTGCGGGGGCGGATCGGCCCGCGCGCACGCCGCGCCCCGTGGCTGGCGCTCGTGTGCGTGCTGGGGATCACCGCGGTCGCCGGATCGAGCGCGGACGAGCGGGTCGGCGGCTGCGCCTACGCGGGCCTCACGCACGGGCGGACGGGCATCTGGCGCGCGGCGGTGCGCACCGCGCGCGAGCGGCCACTGGCGGGGCACGGGCTGGAGAGCTTCCTCACCGCAAGCGCGGCGCAGCAGCGCCGCGAGCGCGCCGTGCCGGTGCAGTACGCGCACGACCTGCCGCTCGAGGCATGGGTCGAGCTCGGCGTGATCGGCGCGCTGCTCGTGCTGGGCCTGTACGTGGCGGACGCGCGGGCCGTGCTGCGCGCGTCGCGCGCAAGCGCGGTCCTGCTGGGGCCGGCGGTCCTGGCCTTCCTGGCGGCCAACCTGCTCGACTGGCCGTGGCACCTCGCCGGCTGCGGGGTGGCGTGGGCGATCGCAGTCGGCGGCGTGCTCGCGGCGCGCGCCTACTCGTAGGCGAGCGCCTCGAGCACATCCAGACGCGCCGCACGGCGCGCGGGGAACGTGGCGGCGAGCACGCCCGCGAGCCCCGAGAGCACGACGAGCACGATCAGCGTCCCGATGGGCACGGTGAGCGGGAAGTTCTCCAGCGGGCGGGTGAACAGCACGGCGAGCACGAGGCCCATCACACAGCCGAGCAGGCCGCCGATGAGCGCGGTGATGACGGCCTCCCAGCGGACGATCTGACGCACCTGGCGACGCGTCGTCCCGACGGCTCGCAGCATGCCGATCTCGCGCGTGCGCTCGCTGATCGACAGCACGAGCGTGTTCACGATTCCGAATAGCGACACGATGATCGCCAGCGACAGCAGCGCATAGATCAGCCCCAGCAGCTGGTTGACCTGTGCGGCCTGGTCGCCGATGAACTGCTTGGCGGTCTTCGCCTCGGCCTGCGGGTACCTGGCCTTCAGCACCGCGTCGATCGCCCGGTGGACCTGCACCGAGCCGGCGCCCGGCGCGAGACCGACCAGCCCGAAGCCGACCTTCGGCTCGTCGAACTTCCTGAGCACCACGGCGGTCGGGACCGTCAGCTGCGCCAGCAGACCGCCCTTGTCCTCGACGACCGCGCTCACGCGCAGCGCAAGCGTGGCGCGGGTCGGCGTGAACACGCGCAGCGTGTCCCCCAGCTTCACGTGGTGCCCGTCCGCGTAGGACTTGCTCACGAGCACGCTGCCGGGGACGAGCCGGGCGACGGCGTCGCGGGGGCCCTTCTTGACCGTCGTGGCATAGAGCTGCGGGAACGTGGCCGGTTCGATCCCCGTGACGCTGACCTTCGACCTGCCGACCTTGCCCGTCGTGAAGCGCACGCCGCTGACGGCGCCGACGCCCGGCACCGCCCGGACGGCGCCGAGCGCGCGCGCGGAGTACGGCGAGAAGCCGTCGGCGTTCGTGACGACGAACGCGCCCTTGAAGTTGTCGCGCACCGCGTTCTCGATCGTCGCTCGGGCTCCGGCCGCGAACACGGAGGCGAAGGTGACGAGCGCGACGCCGACCATCAGGGCGGCGGCGGTCGACGCCGTGCGCGCGGGCTGGCGGACCGCGTTCTCGCGCGCAAGCCGGCCCGGGAACCCGGCCAGCCGCTGCACCGGCCGGCCCATCAGCGATGCGAGCGGACGCACGAGCCAGGGGCTCAGCAGCGCCACGGCGATGAACGTCGCCGCGACGCCGAACCCGAGCGCCGCGAGCGCACTGTTCGCCGAGCCCGAGCCGAACAGCCCGCGCAGCATCAGCGCCACGCCGGCGACGCCGAGCACGCCGGCGAGGATCGTGGTGCGGCGGCTGACACGCCCGAGCGCGGGAGCCGCAGCGACCTGCAGCGAGGCCATCGGCGAGACGCGCGTCGCACGGATCGCCGGAACGAGGCTCGAGAACACCGCGACAAGCGTGCCGACGATCAGGGGGACGTAGACCGTACGCGGCTCGACGACCAGGCCGCTCGCCGGGAGATCGGCTCCGACGGCTCGGAACAGCGCTCGCAGGCCGGGCGCGAGGGCCAGCCCGAGGAGGATTCCGAGCAGCGAGCCCGCGATGCCGAGCAGGAAGCCCTCGCTGACCACGAGCACGAGGAGCTGGCGCCGGCTCGCGCCGATCGTGCGCAGCAGCCCGAGCTCGCGGATCCGCTGCTGCACCGTGATCGAGAACGAGTTGAAGATGATGAACGAGCCGACGAACAGCGAGATGCCGGCGAAGACGAGCAGGATCGTCCGCAGGAACCCGAGGTTCTTGCGCAGGTCCTGGGACTGCTTGGCGGCCTCGGCCTTGCCGGTGCGCACGTCGACGGTCCTGGGGAGCTGCGCCCGCAGCCCTCGCACGAGCGCCTCGGGCGTCACGCCCGGCTTGGCAGCCGCCGAGATCGAGTCGAAGCTCGTGCCCTTGCCGAGCATCCGCTGGGCCTCGGGGAGCGTGAGGTTGACGACGGTCGCGCCTCCGAACGAGTCGACACCGGCGATCTGGGTGAAGCCGACGAGCGTGTAGTCCGTGCGCGGGGCCGCGCCCTGGATCGCCAGCTTGTCGCCGAGCTTGAACCCCTGCTTGCGGGCCGTCGCGGCGTCGATCGCGGCTTCGTCGGCGGTGCGCGGAAGGCGCCCCTGCTTGGCCTTGGAGGCCTGGAAGCGCGGCGCGGCGGAGACGGACGTGACGAAGTTCGGCGCCCCGCCGTTCCCGATCCGCTTGCCGTTGCGACCGAGCACCGTGGCCGCGTCGAAGACGTCGCCGGAGGCGACGAGCACCTGCGGGTCCGCGCGCACGGCTCGCAGCACGGAGGCGGGAATCGTCTGCTGGGTGGAGCTGTCGCCGGTGGTGATCGCCTGGTGGGGCGTGATCGACGCGTCGGTGCCCTTCGCCGACGCGGTGAAGATCCGGTCGAAGCTGGCGTTGATGGTGTCGGTGAAGATGTAGGTCGCTGCGATCAGCGCGACCCCGAGCGCGACCGCCAGGAGCGTGAGCGCGAACCGCAGCTTGCGCGCGAACAGCCCGCGGACCGCGACCTTGGCCATCAGCCCGCGCGCTTCATTTGGTCGATGACCTCGGCGACGGACCCGGCGGCGCCATCGTGAACCACTCGTCCGTCCGCGAGCAGCAGCAGGGCGTCGGCGATCGCGGCCGCCGACGGGTCGTGGGTGACCATGACGATCGTCTGACCGAACTCCTCGACCGAGCGCCGCAGCAGGCCGAGCACGTCCTGGCCCGACTTCGAGTCCAGGTTGCCCGTCGGCTCGTCGGCGAACACGACCGCCGGGCGCGACGCCAGCGCGCGGGCGACCGCGACGCGTTGCTGCTGCCCCCCGGACAGCTCGCTCGGGCGGTGCGTGAGCCGGCTGCGGATGTCGACGGCGTCGATGACGCGGTCGAGCCACGCAGCGTCGGGCTCGCGGCCGGCGATCTTCAGCGGGAGCTCGATGTTCTCGCGCGCGGTGAGCACCGGCAGCAAGTTGAAGGACTGGAACACGAACCCGACCCGATCGCGGCGCAGTTGCGTCAGCGCGCGGTCGTCCAAGCCGGTGAGCTCGACGCCGTCGAGCACGACCGACCCGCTCGTCGGCCGGTCGAGACCGGCGAGGATGTGCATGAGCGTCGACTTGCCGGAGCCCGAGGGGCCCATGATCGCCGTGAAGCGCCCCGCGGCGAACGCGGCGTCCACGCCGTCCAGCGCCCGGACGGCGGCCTCCCCTTCGCCGTACACGCGTGTGACGTCGCGCGCGACGACGATGCCCCCTGGCGGCTCGAACGACGAGGGCGCGGCGTCCGGCGACGGTCCGGCGACAGGGCTCATGGCCCTACCCATAGCAGGCTCAGGCGCTCGCGGCCGCCAGCGCCGCCTCGAGCCCGGCGTACGCCGCGGCCGGGTGGGCGGTGCCGAAGATCGCCGTCCCAGCCACGAAGCGTGTCGCGCCTGCGCGCGCGCACGGGCCGGCCGTGTGCGCGTCGATGCCGCCGTCGACCTCGATCTCGGCCTCGGGGCCGAGCAGGGCCCGCAGGCGCTCGAGCTTCGCCAGCGAGGATGGGATGAACGACTGGCCCCCCCACCCCGGGTTCACGGTCATGAGCAGCGCGAGGTCGACCTCGACCTCGGCGAAGATGTCGATCGGCGTCGCCGGGTTGACCGCGAGCCCCGCGAGCGCCCCGCGCTCACGCACGGCCTGCAGCGCCAGGTGCACGGCCGGCGTGGCCTCGGCGTGCACGATGATCGTCTGGGCCCCGGCGTCGGCGAACGCCGCGATCTGCCCGCCCTCGGGGCGCTCGACCATGAGGTGGACCTCAAGGTGCATCCCCAGGTCGCGCAGCGCGGCGCAGACCAGCGGGCCCATCGACAGCGGCGGCACGAAGTGCCCGTCCATGACGTCGATGTGGACGATCTGGGCGCCGGCGGTGCGCACCTCCTCGACCTGCTCGCGCAGCCGGCCGAAGTCCGCGGCCAGGATGGAGGGGGCGATTCTCAGCCTCATACCTCGACGAGCATCGAGGAGCCGCAGTGCGAGCACTCGGTCGTTGCGGTGCTCGACATCCGCACGATGGTCTGGTGCTCGCCGCAGCCGGGGCAGACCGACCGCAGCTCGAAGCGGTGCATGCAGTAGACGCAGCGGTAGCGGCCGGCGAGGGTCGTCGGACGCAGCCAGGGCTCCTTGCAGTTGGGGCACCGCAGCCCCAGCTCAACCTCCGACATCGGCGGCACTATAGAACCCGTCCGTGCCGTCGACGGACGGCAGCGTGCGCCAGCGCTCGACCCCTTGGAGCAGCTCCTCGTCGGGCGAGAGCGTGCAGACCGCGTAGACGAGGCGGCCCCCGGGGCGCAGGCTCTTGCGGGCGGCGGCGAGCAGCCGGCGCTGCTGCGCGGCGAGCTCCGCCACGTCCGCCGGGGTCACGCGCCAGCGCAGATCCGGGTGGCTCTGCAGCGTGCCGAGCCCGCTGCAGGGCGGGTCGAGCAGCACGCGATCGAAGCCGGCGCGGTCGCGGAACTCGAGCGCGTCGGCGCGCACGACGCGGACGTTGCCGGCGTGCATGCGCGCGCAGGTGCGCTCGAGCGCCGCCGCCCTCCCGGCGTGACGCTCGACCGCGACGATCTCGCCGGCGCCGCCCATCAGCGCGGCGAGGTGGGTCGTCTTGCCACCGGGCGCCGCGCACAGGTCCAGGACGCGCTCGCCCGGCTGCGGGTCGACGAACGTCCCGACGCGCTGCGCGGCGCGCGACTGGGGGGTGAACGCGCCCGCGGCGTAGCCGGGGTGCGAGAAGGCGTCGAACGGCCCGCTGACGATGATCGTGTCGCCCTCGCGCGTGCCTGGGATGTCGTCGAGCGCCGCCGCAGGCGCGAGCGGGTTCACGCGCAGCGCCAGCTCGGCCGGCTCGTTGCACGCGCGCAGCAGCGCGCGCGTCGGCCCGGGGCCCAGCCAGTCCCACCACATCTGCACGAGCCACAGCGGATGGGCGTGGCGGACCGCCGCGCCCTCCGGCGTGTCGTCGGCCGGCAACTCCACGCCCTCGCGCTGCACGCGGCGCAGCACGGCGTTGACGACGCGGTGGCCGCGGCTGGGCTTGGCGAGCTCGACGGCCTCGCCGACCGCGGCGTGCGGCGCGACGCCGTCCATGAAGAGCAGCTGGTAGAGCCCGAGCTGCAGCGCGGCGCGCACGCGCGGCTCGAGCGTGCCGTGCGTGTAGCGCCCGGCGACCCAGTCGAGCGTGCCGCGCCGCTGGACGGTTCCGAACGCGAGGCGCTTGGCGAGCTGGCGATCGCGCGGTGCCAGCCCCTCGGCCTCGCCGTGGAATGCCCGGTCGGCGTAGGCCCCCTCGGCGATCGTGCGCAGCACGACCGCGTGCGCGGCGCGGCGCGCTGGGCTGACGGTCGCGGCGCTCACGGCGTGGCGTGCCCTCGCAGGTAATCCGCATACGGCATCGGCCGCCCGCCGGCGGGCAGGACCTCCAGCGGCTCGAACGCGCCTCCGGGAGCCACCCGCGCCCGCAGGACGCCGAGGAAGGTGCCGTCGTCCAGCGCCACGCGCGCCCCGATGTGCGGGCCCAGCGCTCGCACGATCCGCTCGCGCTCGGCGGCGGGCGCGCGCGGGTCGAGCGTGCGGTCGGCCGCCGTGATCTTCTCGGCGTAGGTCGCCTGCGCCTCGTCCTGCTCGACGTACGGCGGGCGCTCGTCGAGCGCGCGCACGAGCAGCGCGGCGCCGAGCGCCTCGAGCCGCGCGGCGAGCGTGCCGAAGCTGTCCCGGGGGCTGATCTCGACGCTCTCC
The DNA here is from genome assembly GCA_035542555.1 of Solirubrobacteraceae bacterium. Taxonomy (GTDB): domain Bacteria; phylum Actinomycetota; class Thermoleophilia; order Solirubrobacterales; family Solirubrobacteraceae; genus F1-60-MAGs163. The sequence goes on from DATKLF010000068.1 coordinate 40,371, forward strand.
TGCAGGCAGACCGGGCCGCTGTCGAGCCCGGCGGTCAGGCGCATGATCGACACGCCGGTCCGCGTGTCGCCGGCCATGATCGCGCGCTCGATCGGCGCAGCACCGCGCCAGCGCGGGAGCAGCGACGGGTGGACGTTGACGATCTCGTACTCGGAGAGCAGCGGCTCGCGCACGAGCGCCCCGAATGCGCACACGACCAGCACGTCCGGCGCGCACTGCGCGATCCGCGCGCGTGCCGCCTCGCCGTTGACGTCTTCGGGCTGGTCGAGCGCGATTCCCAGCTCGCGCGCCGCGTCGGCGACCGGCGGCGCCGTCAGCCGTCGCCCGCGCCCCGCGGGGCGGTCGGGGCGGGTGAGCACCAGCTGCGGGCGGTGCGCGCCGCCGGAGAGCCGCCGCAGCACGCCCGCGGCGAAGTCGGAGGTCCCCAGGTAGACGGTGCGCATCGCGCCGCGCCCAGGATCGCTACGCGGCGTCGAGCTCGCGCAGGATGCGCATCG
>DATKLF010000069.1:0-5408 GCA_035542555.1 Solirubrobacteraceae bacterium
GGCCGCCGGCGGCGACGGCGCCCGAATAGCGCGCGAGCACGTCGTCGAAGCGGGTCAGAAGCACCTGGCCCGGCCCGATCGCTTCGACGCGGACCACCTCACCGACGTGCAGCCCCGCGCGATCCATCTCCCGCTTGGGGAGGGTCAGCTGCCGCCTCGCGGACACCTTGGCTGACGCGTGCTTTACCGACCGTCGCATCGGTAAAGCATAACGGTCTGCGCCTACGGCCTCAGCACGATCTTCAGCGCCTCGCGCCGGTCGTACAGCTCGTAGGCCTCGGCGGCCTGCGCGAGCGGCATGTGATGCGTCACGAGCGCCGCCGGGTCGAGCCGGCCGCTGGCGAGCAGCTCCAGCACCGGGTCGAGATGGGCGATGACGTTCGCCTGGCCGCCGGTGATCGTCAGCGACTTGATCCACGCCAGGCCCATGTGAACATCCGCGCGCTCGGCGTAGACGCCGACGACGCTCACGGTGCCGGCCTTGCGCGCCATGCGGATCGCCATGTCCAGCGCGCGCGGGTCGCCGACGGCCTCGATCGCGACGTCGACGCCGCGCCCGCCGGTGAGCGCCTTGACCTCCGCGCGCGGGTCCTGCTCGCGGAGGTGCACGGCATGCGCGCCGTAGCCGCGCGCCACCTGCAAGCGCTGCTCGACCGCGTCGACCGCGATCACGCGCGCGGCGCCGGCGAGCAGCGCCGTCTGCACCGCGCAGAGCCCGACCGGGCCGAGCCCGAGCACCGCGACGCTGTCACCCGGACGCACGCCGCCCGCGACGACGGCGTGGTAGCCGGTGCCCATCACGTCGCCGGCGAACAGCGCGACGTCGTCGCTGAGTCTGTCGGGCACGCGGCGCAGGGTGAGATTCGCATGTGGGACGAGCGCCAGCTCGGCCTGCGTGCCCTGCAATGAGCCAAGCCCGGCGCCGTGGCCGAACGTGCGCCCGGCGTCGCACTTGTGGTAGAGGCCGCGCCGGCAGAACCAGCAGGTCCCGCACGCGATCTGGAAGGTCCCCAGCACGGGGTCGCCCACCGCGACGCCGCTGACCGCCTCGCCGGCGGCGACGACTTCGCCGACGTACTCGTGGCCGATCGTGAACCCGGGCTCGATCTGCACGCGCCCGTGGAAGATGTGCAGGTCCGACCCGCAGACGCCGGTCGCGCCGACGCGCACGATCGCGTCGTCGGGCGCGAGCAGCTCCGGCTCGGGCTTCTCGACAACCGCGACCTGCCCGGGACCCTGGAAGGCGACGGCGAGCACCGGGGGATCCTAACCTCAGCCGCAGGGCGACCGACGGTCGTGTAGCTGGACGACCAGTGGTAGCGTAGATCGGTGACCAACGGTAGTCTAGAGTGCCGACCTCTGGTAGTGTGGACGCATGGCGCCGGCGGCATACAGGCCTCGGGTCCTGGATCTCGCGCTCGATGCGATGCTGCCCGCACTGCCGGCGATCGCGATCGAGGGCGCCAAGGCGGTCGGCAAGACCGAGAGCGCGCGTCGACGCGCCCGCTCCGTGCACAGCCTCGACGATCCGGAGCAGCGGGGGCTCGCCGAGGCAGACCCCCATCGCCTGCTGACCACGCCGCCGCCGGTCCTGCTGGACGAGTGGCAGCACGTGCCGGCCGTGTGGGACGCCGTGCGCCGAGCGGTTGACGCCGGCGCGCCACCAGGACGGTTCCTGCTCACGGGCTCAGCCTCGCCGACGAGTCCTGGGACGCACTCCGGCGCGGGGCGCATCGTCAGCCTTCGCCTGCGCCCGATGTCGTTCGACGAGCGCGCGGTCGGGCAGGGCTCGACCGTCAGCCTGGGCGAGCTGCTGCGGGGCAGACGAGCTGCGATCGATGGCCAGACGAGCGTCGATCTTGTCGCGTACACGCGCGAGATCCTGCGCTCCGGGTTCCCGGGCATCCGCGACCTGCCCGAGCGCGGCCGCCGTGCGCAGCTGGAGGGATACCTGCACCGGATCGTCGACCGCGACTTCGAGGACCTCGGACATCCGGTCCGAAGGCCCGACGCGCTGCGCCGGTGGATGACCGCGTATGCCGCCGCCACCGCTACCACCACCACGTTCGAGAAGATCAGGGACGCCGCAGGGAGCGGCGGCGAGACGCCTGCCAAGACGACCGCATCCGCGCACCGCGACGTCCTTGAGCGGCTCTTCATCATCGATCCGGTGCCGGGCTGGCAGCCCTCGCGCAGCCACATCGCCAGGCTCACGCTGCCGCCAAAGCACCATCTGGCCGACCCGGCACTGGCGGCGCAGCTGCTGGGCGTCGATGAGCGGCGTCTGCTCGAGGGCGAGGCCGCCGGCCCGCCGGTCCCGCGCGACGGGACGCTGCTGGGCGCGCTCTTCGAGTCGCTCGCGACGCTGTCCATCCGCGTCTACGCCCAGGCTCGCGAGGCGCGCGTCGGGCACCTGCGCACCAAGACCGGCGCGCGCGAAGTGGATCTGATCGTTGAGCGGCCCGACGGGCGCGTCGTCGCAATCGAGGTCAAGCTCGCCGCCACTCCACGGGAGCGGGACGTCCGGAACCTGGCGTGGCTGGCCGGTGAGCTTGGTGAGAATCTGCTCGACGCCGCCGTGATCACGACGGGGCGCGTCGCCTACCGGCGCGAGGACGGGATCGCGGTCGTCCCGCTGGCGCTGCTCGGCCCGTGAGGCCGGCTCAGGCCTCCGTCAGCCCGCTCTCGCCGCGCGCCGCGCACGCCGGTGCGCGAGCGCGACGTACTCGGCGAGGCTCTCGCGCAGGCCGACGCAGAAGACGTCGAGGTCGCGCAGGCGGTCGTAGTCGGAGATCACGCCGAAGCCGACCATGCCGTTGTAGGACATCACCGCCACCGCCAGCGCGCGGTCGCCGGCCAGAAACGCGAGCGGGTAGATCTCGCGCAGCTCGCGCCCGAGCAGGTAGAGCGGGACCTGGGGCCCGGGGATGTTCGTGACGAGCAGGTTGTAGGAGCGCGTCGAGAAGCTCAGCCGCGTCGAGCGGGCGAGGATGGTCGGCGGGGCGAAATCCTGCGAGCCGGCGATGATCTCCGCGCCGAGCGCACGTCGGCGCTCGGTCAGCCCGTCCATCGCCTCCTGCACGAGCCGCAAGCGCGCGACGGGGTCGGCGACGTCGACCGGGAGCGGGGCGATCAGCTGGGTGATCTGGTTCCCCAGGGCGCCGGCCTCGTCGCGCGTGCGCGTGGAGACCGGGACCGCGGCGCGCAGCTCGACCCCGTCGGTGCGCAGGCCGCGGCCGTGCATCCAGGCTCGCAGCGCGCCCGCGACGACGGCGAGCACGACGTCGTTGACGCTGCCGCCGAAGGCGTCCTTGACCTCCTTGAAGTCCCCGAGCCGGGTATCGACCAGGCCGATGCGGCGGTGGGGCCCGATGCGCACGTTGAGCGGCGAGCTCGGGGCCGGGCGCGCCACCGCGATCGCGGCCTCGGCCGCGCCCTCGACGAGCCCGCGCACGCGCGTGCGGTCGGCGAGCGTGCCGAGCAGGCGCGCCGGCGCCGCGACCACGTCGCGCACGCCGCCGGTGAGCGTGGCGGCCGCGAGCTGCGCCGGCGTCGGCTCGGGGTGGGGGAGCCACGCGTGGGCGCCGGCGGGCGTGCCGCCGCCGGGCTCCGTGTCGAACAGCGCCGTCGTGATGTCGACGCCGCTGACGCCGTCGACCACCGAGTGGTGCGTCTTGGAGATGAGCGCGAAGCGGTCGTCCTCCAGGCCCTCGACCATCAGCAGCTCCCACAGGGGTTTCGAGCGGTCCAGGCGCGAGGAGTGCACGCGCGCGATCAGGCGGCGCAGCTGGTGATCGTCCCCCGGCGCCGGCAGCGCGGCGTGGCGGACGTGGTACTCGAGGTTGAAGGTCGGGTCGTCGATCCAGCGCGGGCGCCCGATGCCCGCCGGCGGCCACGCGAGCTTCTGGCGGTAGCGCGGGATGCGGTCCAGGCGCGCGCGCACGTGCTCGAGCAGCTCGGTGAACGCCGGGGGCGGGCCGTCGAAGATCGCGACCGAGCCGATGTGCATGTGCGTCGCGGGGCCCTCCTGCAGGAGGAACGCGGCGTCCAGCGCGCTGAGCGCGTCGAGGTGCTGTTGCGCGGCGGCCATCCGCGTCGCACGATAGCCCGCCGCCGTCAGGCCGCGACGATCACGAACGTGTTGCGCCCCAGCAGCTTTCCGTAGCGGCGCGCCCCGAGCCTGCCGAAGCCCGGCCACACGTACCACGTGTAGGAGCCGGGCGACAGGCGCCGCGTGTGCCCCCGGTACAGCCAGCTGCGGTGCATGAGCATGCGCGCGCGCCGCGGCCAGGCGCTGAGCACCTTCGTGTGCCCCCGGAACACCTGGACGTTGTAGTAGCGCGCCCCGGCGACCGCCCGCCAGCGCAGCTGCGGCGGCCGCGCGAGCCGGTGGTTCGATGACCTGCTTGCCAGGCGCTGGAGCGGCGGCGCCTCGGGCACGACCGAGATCGCCGCGCTCGACGCGTTCCCCGCGTCGTCGAACGCCGTCACGGTGTAGCTGTAGCGGGTGCCGTTGGTGAGCCGGGAGTCGTTGAAGCTGCTGCCCGAGCCGGCGTAGAGCGCGGTGGCGGCGGCGCCGAGCAGCCCGGGGGAGCGGCTGATCTGCACGCGTACCGTGTCCGGGGACGGCGCCCAGCTCAGTGCGGCGCTCGCATCGCCCGGCACCGCGCGCAGCACCGGAGCGGCCGGCGGCGTCGCGTCGTACTTCAGCGCGAAGGCGAACGGTGCCGAGACGTTTCCGGCGACGTCGCGGCACGTCCCGCTGAGGGACGCCAGTGCGCTGTCGGGCCCTGCGTAGGTGACCGGCGTGCAGGACTGCAGGCCGGAGGTGGTGTCGACGGCCGAGAAGCTGACCGTCACGGGCCGCACGTACCAGCCGTTGGCGTCGGGCGGGCGGTCCGGCATGGCGGCCGTCACCACCGGCGGCGTGGTGTCGATCCGGATGACGCGCGTCGACTGGCTCTCGCCGTCGGCGTTCGAGGCGTGGCAGGTGACCGGCGTGCCCGTGGTGTCGGCCTTCAGCGTCACCGTGTCGCAGCCGGAGGTGTCCGTGGCGTCCGGGGCGGACCACTGGATCGTGACCGGGCTCGTGAACCAGCCGCCGTCGCCGGCCGTGCCGGACAGCTTGGCCGTGATGACCGGCTGGTCGGCCGCGGCGACGCCGCCGCATGTCGCGCTCGCGGCGAGCGCGGCGAGGACGAGCCCCAGGGAGCGCCGGGTGCTCATCGCCGCCACCAGGCGGCGTGGCCGCGCACGCGGACGACATGGATCATGAGCGCGGCGGCCGCGAGCGCCACCGCGGCGAGCGCGAGCGCGCTGCGCAGCAACGCGGCGCCGTCCGGCGCGGTCTCCGCGCTCAGGCGCTGCGCCGGCGTGGCGCGACCGGCGGCGACCGCCGTGGGCATCGC
>DATKLF010000070.1:0-21156 GCA_035542555.1 Solirubrobacteraceae bacterium
CGGTCGTCGCCCGCGCCCAGCGGCCGGCGACGGGCAGCTACCGCGGCCCCGTGCCGATCCTCATGTACCACGTCGTCACCGCGCCCCCGCCCGGGACGGCGTACCCCGAGCTTTGGACGCCACGCGAGACCTTCAAGGCCACGGTGGCGCTGCTGCGCCGGAAGGGCTACCACGGCGTGACGCTCGGGCAGGTCTGGCGCGCGTGGCACGGCGGCCCCGGGCTTCCCAGCAGACCGGTGGTCTTCAGCTTCGACGACGGCTACCTCAGCCAGTGGGCGCACGCCAAGCCGATCCTGCACGCCGCCGGATGGCCGGGCGTGCTGAACCTCGAGGGGAACAACATCGGGCCGGGTGGGCTGACGCGCCGCCAGGTGCGCAGCATGCTCGCCGCCGGTTGGGAGGTCGACTCGCACACGCTGACGCACCCCGACCTGACGACCGTCGACGACGCGACACTGCGCCGCGAGGTGGTCGACTCGCGCGCCCTGCTGCGCCGCACGTTCAACATCCCGGTTGACTTCTTCTGCTATCCGGCCGGGCGCAACGACGCGCGCGTGCGCGCCGCCGTGCGCGCCGCCGGCTACCTCGCCGCGACGACGGTGCAGCCCGGGGTCGCATCGCGCTCGGACGACCCGTACCAGCTACCGCGCATCCGCGTGAACGGCACCGACACCCCGCAGACCGTGCTCGCGAACCTGCGCGCCGGGACAGCGTCCGCCGGTCCGGCGGGCGGCTGAGCCAACGGGCGGACGGATGCCCGGCACGGCTCCGCGGTCCAACGCCGCGGACTGCCCAGATTTCTCCCAGTCAGCGCCGCTGGTGATGTAGGGTCGCGCCGTCCTGCCGTTCGGGGGTGGGGGAGTCGGGGCGGGGGCACCCCGGGCGGCCACGTCCCCCCAGCGAGGAGACCAGATGACCACCGCACACCGCGTCCGCGGACGCATGTTGGGCTGCCTGTTCGCGGCCGCGCTCGCCCTGGCAGCGCTCGCGTTCGCCCCCGCCGCACCGGCGGCGTCGCCGCCGAAGAACCACCCGGTCAAGACGAACTACCTGGCGCTCGGCGACTCCCTCGCCTTCGGCTACCAGGCGGCGAAGGTGAACGCGTGCGCCAGCACCGGCTGCTCGACGCCGAACACGCTGTTCACGACCGGCTACGTCGACGATTTCGGGGCCTTCCTGAAGACCGTGCTCGCTCGTAACACGACCACGAACCTCGGGTGCCCGGGTGAAACGACGGACACGCTGATCAGCGCGACGAATGCCACGACCGGCTGCACGACGTATCCCTTCGCGATCCACGTGAACCATCCGGGAACCACGCAGCTGCAGGCCGCGCTGAACTTCCTGGCGGCGAACCCCAACAAGGTCAGCCCAATCACCCTCGACATCGGCGCGAACGACGTCCTCGCCGCCGTCCACGGCTGCACGAACACCACGACGGGCGTGATCGACCTGAGCTGTGTCCTCGCCGCGGCGCCGGGCGTGTTCGCGCACGTCGCGCAGAACGTGGGCTACGTCCTCAACCGCCTGCACACGCAGGAGCCCAATGCGGAGATCATCGTCGTCGGGCTCTACAACCCGCTGTACCCCGCCGTCTACCAGCAGACATACGCGCAGACGGGCGACCCCGCCGCCGCTGCGGCCGCCGCTGCCGCGACGGACGCACTGACCGCGCAGCTGAACTCAGCCCTGTCGGCGACGGCCGACGCCGGCCAGGCCTACTTCGCCAATCCGCTCCCGACGTTCAACCCGCCGGGCAACCCTACGGTCGAGCTGGGCACGATCTGCACGCTGACGAACGTCTGCGGCCCGCTGCACGACATCCACCCGACCGATCAGGGCTACCAGGCCCTGGCGGGCGTGGTGCAGGCCGCGTCGAGCTACTAAAGACGCGCCCGAGGCCGCGGCGGGCGCCGGCCACCCGGCCGGCGCCCGCAGCGGCTCACGCCCCGGCGTCGGCCAGCGCCGCCTGCGCGGCATTGCGCCCATTGAGCGCGATGACGCTGCCGGCGGGGTGCGTCGCGGCGCCGCAGAGGTAGAGCCCGTCGACCGGCGTGCGCGCGGTCAGGCGGTGCTCCCACATCTGGTCGGGCGTGACCTCCCCCTGGAAGATGTTGCCGCCGGTCAGCCCGACGCGCTCCTCGATGTGCGGCGGGCCGAGCACCTCGTGGTGGACGAGGATGTCGCGGAAGCCGGGGGCGAAGTGGTCGATCAGGTCGATGAACTGCCCGGCGACCTCGTCGCGCCGGCTGTCCCAGTCGCCCTCGGCCAGGTCGTACGGGGCGTACTGGCCGAACACGCTCAGCAGGTGGTAGCCCTCCGGGGCGGGCGTGGGGTCGTACCCCGTCTGCACGTAGATCTCGCCGAAGCCGACCGAGGCCTCGCCCCGCGCGCACGCCTCGGCCGCGCGCTGCGCGGCGTCCAGCCCATGGGTGACGTCGACCGTCGCCTGCGCCGGGAAGCGCTCGCCCGGCGCGGCCGTGAAGCTCGGCAGTGCGCTGAGCACGGCGTTGAACTTCACCACCGGGCTGCGGATCTTCCACGCGTCGATGCGCGCGCGGTAGTCGGCCGGCACGTCCTGGCCCTCGAGCAGCCCCAGGGTGATCTTCGGGTCGGCGTTGCTGAGCACGCGGCGCGCGCGGATGCGGGTGCCGTCCTCGAGCACCACGCCCTCGCCGGGCACGATCTGCGCGACCGGAACCCCCGTCGTCAGCTGCGCCCCGTGCTCGCGCGCGGCGTCGGCGATCGCGAAGCTGACCATCCCCATGCCGCCCTTGACGTAGCCCCACACCGGGCCCTGGCCCTCGAGGTCGCCCTGGTAGTGCATGAGCTTGATCGACGCGGTTCCCTGATCCCTCGGGCCGCCCCATGAGGCGATCACGCCCTGACCGAACAGCGCGTCGTGCAGGCGCCGGTCGTCCATGTACTCCTCGAGCACCTCGGCGATCGACGCCTCGAAGACGATGTCCTGCATGAGCTGCTCGCCGCCGAGCAGGTCCTCGATCTCCGCCCGGGTGGGGGACTCGCCGATCCACGTGTCGCGCTCGCCGGTGCGAAGGCGCACGCGGATCTCGTCGAAGATCTCCTCGTAGGCCCAGTAGCCCTCGATGTCCTTCGCCGATACCCCGAGCTCCTTGAGACCCGCGTTCGTCTTGTCGTCGTCGAGCCATTGGCCGAACGCCGTCCCATCCTCGAACGGCACCCACAGGTTGGGGTCCGCGACGTAGCACTCGTACCCGCGGCGGCGCAGGTCGAGCTCGCGGATGACGACGTCGTCGAGCAGTCCGACGACGTACGCGCACGGGCTGATCACGAAGTCGCCGTCGAACGGGCGCTCGAGGGTGCACGCACCGCCCAGGCGCTCGCGCGCCTCGAGCACGAGCACGCTCCAGCCGGCCTTCGCCAGGTACGCGGCGGCGGTCAGGCCGTTGTGGCCGCCGCCGACCACGACGGCGTCCCACTCGCGGGCGGCGAGCTCGGAGAGCGGGGCGGGCAGGCCCACCTCGCCGAGCGTGGCTGCGATCTCGTTCATGGTTCCTCTCCTGTCGTGAGGGCCAACGCGTCGACGGCCACGGCGCCGTCGGCGCGCACGATCACGGGGTTGAGCTCCAGCAGCTCCAGGCGCGCATCGAGCAGCAGCGCCCCGGCCGCCGAGGCCAGGCGTGCCGCGGCCGCGAGGTCGACCTCGGCGCCGCCGCGCCCGCCGGTCAAAAGCGCCGCGGCGCGCAGGCCGCGCAGCGCGCGCTCCACGCGCGCCGGGGTCGCCGGCAGCGGGATCAGCGCGACGTCGTCGAGCAGCTCGGTCCACACACCGCCAAGTCCGACGGTGAGCACGGGCACGACGGCGTCGCGCCGCGCGGCGACGAGCAGCTCGACGCCGGGCGCCTCCATCCGCTCGACCAGGACCGAGGCGGCGGGGTCGATCGCGCGCAGCCGTGCGTGGGCGGCGCGTGCCGCCTGCGGATCACGCACGTCGAGCGCGATCGCGCCGCGCTCGGTCTTGTGGCGCAGCTCGCGTCCGGACAGCTTCAGCGCGACGCTCCCGCCGAACTCGCCGAGCGCCGCGGCCGCATCGTCCTCGTCGCCGGCGAGCCGCCCGTCGGCGACGCTGATCCTCGCGCCGCGCAGCAGTGCTTTCGCCTCATGCTCGGCGAGCCAGGTGCCGGCGTCCGCGCCGCCGCGCGCGCCGGCCGCCGCGGCGGCGCCGATCGCCGCGATCCGCGCCGGGTCGCCCGCGGGCGCGCCGAGCGCCTGGGCGACGCGCAGCCCGGTGTGCAGCCCCGCGATCGCCGGGATCCCGTCGCCCACGAGGCCGCGCGCGGAGGCGTCGGTGAGCAGCTCGGGCAGCGTCGAGGCGACGGCGACCGGGGCGGGGGAGCGCTCCGCGGCGCTGCGCACGGCACCCAGCACGGCCGCCCACGACGCCCCGGCGTCGTCGTCCATGCCCCCGGGCTCGTCGTAGAGCACGAGCACCCGCCCGACCGCCGGATCGCCCGCCAGGGCGAGCACGAGCTCCTCCAGGGCCGCGGGGTCGTCCCACAGGAGCGAGGTGTAGTCGAGCGGATTGCCGGCCGTCGCGGCCCCCGGCAGCAGCTCACCCAGCCGTGCGAGCGTCGCCGGCGCGAGCGTCGGCAGCGGCAGGCCGAGCTCATCGGCCAGGTCGGCCGCGACGCTCGAGTCCCCGCCCGAGCACGTCATCACCGCCACACCGGCTGCACGGGCCTGGGCGGCCCCGCCGCCGCCGGGGCGCATGCGCTCGGCGGCCATCGCCTTGGCGAGCTCCAGCAGCTCGTGGGGGTCGCGCGCCCACGCGCCGCCGGCCTCCTCGACGAGCGCGCGGAACGCGCGCTGGTCGCCGGCCACCGCGCCGGTGTGCGCCTGCGCGGCCGCGGCGCCCGCCCCGGAGGCGCCCGCCTTCAGCACCGCGACCCCGACGCCGGCGACGGCGCAGCGCTCGAGCGCCGCGCACCAGCGCTGTCCGTCGCCCTCGGCCTCGAGGTAGAGCGCGACCGCGCGCACGCCGTCCGCCTGCGCGAGCGCCAGCAGGTAGTCCTCGGCGCCGAGCACCGCCTGGTTGCCGCAGGAGACGACGGTGTGCAGGCGCAGCCCGCGCGCCGAGGCCAGGGCGTTGACCGCGACGTTGCCGCTCTGCGAGACGAGCGCCACAGGCCCGGGCTCGCGCGGGGCCACCATGTCGCCCCACAGCGCGGTGCGTGCGGGCAGGCAGACGATGCCGTTCCCATTGGGCCCGCACACCGGCAGCCGGTGGCGGCGCGCGGCGTCCACGAGCCGGCGCTGCAGCCCCACCCCCTCGCGCGCCTCGGCGAACCCGGCAGCGAACACGACGGCCCCGCCGCACCCGAGCGCGCCGGCCTCCTCGACGACGTCCGGCACGTCGCCCGCGGGGATCGCGACGACGACGGCGTCCGGCGCCTCGGGCAGCGCCGCCAGCGAGGCGTGGCAGGCGTGCCCGTGGGCGGCCTCGCGCCTGGGGTTGACCGCGTAGACGCGCCCGGGGTAGCCGAGGCGCTGCAGGTTCAGCAGCGCCTCGCCGCCGTAGGAGGCGGCGCGGTCGGTCGCGCCGACGACGGCGATCGACGCGGGGCGCAGCAGCCGGGAGAGGTCCATCAGGAGTGCAGTACCCGCTCCACGCCGCGGCGCTCCAGCGCGCGCGCGATGATCAGCCGCTGGATCTCGCTGGTGCCCTCCCAGATGCGGTCCACGCGCAGCTCGCGCCAGAAGCGCTCGGCCACGTTCACGCGCGTGTAGCCGCGCCCGCCGAAGATCTGCAGGCAGCGGTCGGCGCAGCGCCCGGCAGCCTCGCTGCAGAAGAGCTTGGCCATCGAGGCCTTGGCGTGCACGAGCTTGACGTCGGCGTCCGAGTCGGCCAGCCGTGCGACCTCGAGCCCCAGCAGCCGGCCGGCGGCCGCGTCGGCGGCCGAGTCGGCCAGCGGGAAGGACACGCCCTGGTGGTCGATGATCCGCGCGCCGCCCTGCTCGCGCGTGGTCGCCCAGGCGGTCGTCTCCTCGAGCAGCCGCCACATCGCGCCGCTGCAGCGCGCCGCGATGCCCATGCGCTCCTCGGCGAACCACGCGCGCTGCAGCTCCTCGCCGCCGCCGAGGCCGCCGATGATCGCGTCGTCGCCGACCTCGACCCCCGAGAAGCGCAGCGTCGGATGCCCGTGCGGGTAGCTGTGCGTGAACGGCGGGTCGTCGACGACCGAGATGCCGGGGGTCTCGCGGTCGACGAGGAAGAGCGTCGGCAGCTTCTCGCCGTCGACCAGCGCATTCGCCATCACGATGTAGACGGCGGCGACGTCGCCGTAGGTGACGAACCACTTCTCGCCGTCGATCCGCCAGCCCGCGTCGGTCTTCGTCGCGGTCGCGGCGATCCCGGACGGGTCGGAGCCCGCCAGCTCCTCGGTCACCGCGTAGGCGTCGTGGCTCTCGCCGCGCAGGCCGGGCCGCAGGTAGCGATCGATCTGCTCCTCGCTGCCGTGCGCGAGCACGTTGTAGGCGGTCGGCACGTACCAGGACAGCGCGTTCGTCGAGCGGCCGAACTGCTCCTCGACGAGGAACCACTCGACGTGCGTCCAGCCGTTGCCGCCGTGCTCGGCGCTGTGCAGCCCGCCGTGCAGGCGACGTGCGAGCGACTCGCGCTTGATCAGGGCGACGTCCTGCGCGGGCAGGCCGCCGCCGGCGCGCTCCGCGCGCTCTTCGAGGGGGATCAGGATCTCGTCGACGAACGCTCGCGCGCGCTGCTGCAGCTCGAGCTCGGCGGGCGTCAGCGATTCGGCGGGGGCCTGCGATGTGGTCATGGGTACCTCACGGTGGGGCTAGCTAGGGTTGCGGGCGTCGTGGAGCAGGAGGTGGACACGGGCGGACGGGCGAGCGCGCGCCAGCGCATGCTCGACGCGGCCGTGCGACGGATCGCTCGCGAAGGGATCGACGAGGTGCGGATCGCGCGGATCGCGAGGGACGCGGGCGTCTCGCCCTCGCTCGTCCACTACCACTTCGCTTCGCGCGAGGCCCTGCTCGCCGAGGCCCTCGAGCACTCCTACGAGCGCGCCGGCGACGCGCGCATCGCGACACCGGACGAGCACGCCGCGGCGGGCTACCGCCTGCGCGTGATGATCGACCAGTGCCTGCCGCTGCCGGGGGCGCTGCGCGACGACTGGCTGCTGTGGGCGGAGCTGTGGCTGCGCGCCTCGCGCCATCCGGAGCTGCGCCCGACGGCGGCCCGCCTCTACGCGCGGATGCGCGCCTGGTTCGCCGAGGCGCTGGACGACGGCATCGCGCGCGGGGAGTTCGCCCCGTGCGACACCGGCCGCCTCGCCGACCGCATCATCGCGCTGGTCGACGGCCTGGGCATCCGGGCGCTGATGGACGATCCCGCGATGCCGGTGGAGCGCGCCCGCGCGGAGATCTGGACGGCGGTCGCCGCGGACCTGGGCGTCCCCGAGGACGCGCCGGGACCGCAGCTCGGGGCAGGCTGAGCGAGAGCTCACCGGGCGAGCGCTTCGCGTTCGTGGGTCGTGAGCGCGCGCGGACGCCCCGTGTCGGCGTCGCGCACGACGAGCGTCACGCTCGCGTCGAGGATCGGTGCGCCGTCGACGGTCTCGATCGTCTCGTGCGTGCGGATCGCGCTCTCGCCGATCCGGCCCAGCGTGCAGCGCACGACGACCGCCTCGTCCTCGCGGCGCAGCGTTCGCCGGAAGTCGAGCGCGAGCTGGGCGACGGCGACCTCCGGGAGGGGGCCGGCCTTCGCGAAGCGCTCGCCCAGCCAGGCCCCGCGCGCCTCGTCGAGGTAGGTCAGGTGCACAGCGGGGAGCACGGCCCCGCTTGCGTCCAGGTCGCGCACGCGGATCGTCACGCGCGTCGCGTGGGCGCGTGGGTGCACGCGACGGGCGGGGGGGCGCGCGTGCTGCGGAAGCGCCACGCCGAGCTCGGCCTCCAGCAGGCGCCGGGCCCACGCCGCGGCGCGCTCGGCCGGCACGTCGATGTCGTGGATCGTGGTGTGCAGGCCGATGCCGTCGAATGCCGCGACGAGCCGTCCCGCCGTCTCCTCGGGGTCCTCGCAGCGCCAGACGCCATCCTGGGCACCGTCCGCGAGCACCTGGGCGAGCACCGCACGCCACCCGCGCGCGAAGCGCTCGAGCGTGCCCCGCAGCGCCTCGACGTGCACGCTGTGGCCCCACGTGTCGATCCACCAGCCCCAGCTCTGATGGTTCTCCCAGTCCAGCGTGTCAAGGAACGCGACCAGCCGGTCGGCCGGGCGCTCGTGCACCCGTGCGAGCTGCTGCAGGTTCTCGAGCTCCTCGCCGGCGAGCCCGGCGAAGGCCTCGGCGACGACGTCGTCCTTGCTGGGGAAGTGGTAGTTCAGGAGGCCCAGGCTGGCGCCGGCCTCCCGCGTGATCTCCCCGACCGTCGCGGCGTGCAGGCCGTCGCGCTGGATCACGCGCTGGGTGGCGGCCAGCAGCTCGCGGCGCGTGTCAGGGCGCGGCCGGGTGCCCGGTGCGCCGCTCATGCAGGCTCGGCCTCCGCCGCGGTCGGATCGCTGTCGGTGGCCGACGCGTCGCCGGCCAGCACGCGCAGGTAGCGCGGGGGCAGGTGGACGCTGACCGCGTCGCCCTGTGCGTACTCGACCGCGTCGCCGTCGTTGGGGACGTCGGCGCGCACCAGCGCCCCCGTCGCGAGCCGCACGCGCACGTCCTGGTGGAAGCCGAGGTAGACCACCTCCTCCACCATGCCGGGCATGCGGTTCTCGCCGGTCGCGCCGTGCGCCTCCAGCCGCACGCGCTCGGGGCGGATCATCGCGAGCGCCTCGCCCTGCAGCTCGTCGGGGCACTCGTCGGCCTGCAGTGTGAACGCACCGAGCGTGAGGTTGGCTCCCGGGCCGCCGTTGCGGGCGACGCTGACCGGCACGAGGTTCGAGGCGCCGAGGAAGTTCGCGACGAAGGCGGTGCGCGGCTCCTCGTAGAGCTCCTGCGGCGGGCCGCACTGCTCGATGTGCCCGTCGCGCATCACCGCGACCCGGTCGCTCATCGTCAACGCCTCGTCCTGATCGTGCGTGACGTAGATGAAGGTGATGCCGAGCGTCTCCTGGATGCGCTTGAGCTCCACCTGCAGGTCGACGCGCAGCCGGGCGTCCAGCGCCCCGAGCGGCTCGTCCAGCAGCAGCACCGGCGGCTCGAGCACGAGCGCCCGGGCCAGCGCGACCCGCTGCTGCTGCCCGCCCGAGAGCTGCCCGGGCTTGCGATGCCCGAGGCCGCTGAGGCGCACGAGCTCCATCGCCTCGCCGACGCGCCGTGCCGCCTCGGCCTTGGACACCTTCTTGTAGCGCAGCCCGAAGCCGACGTTGTCCTCGACGGTCTTGTGCGGAAACAGCGCGTAGCTCTGGAAGACCGTGTTGACGTTGCGCTTGTGTGGCGGCGTGCGCGACATGTCGACGCCGTCGAGCAGGATCTCGCCCTCGTCGGGGCGCTCGAAGCCTGCGATCAGGCGCAGCGTCGTGGTCTTCCCACAGCCCGACGGGCCGAGCATCGTGAAGAACTCGCCCGGGGGCACCTCGAGGTCGATGCCGTCGACCGCGACGACCTCGCCGTAACGCTTGACGAGGGACCGCAGGAGGATGTCGCCCTTCGTGCTCACCGGCTGCCTCCCGCGTCGATGCCTGCCTCGATCCCGGCCAGCCCGCCGATCGCCGACCCGCCGCCCTCGCCGCGCGTCATGAACTTGAAGACGAGGTAGGCGAGGCCGAGCGCGAGCAGGGTGATGGTCAGCATGATCGTCGCCAGCGCGTTGAGCGCGGGGGTCGGCGCCGCGCGCGCCTGCGCATAGATCCGCATCGGAACCGTCGTGGTGTCCGCGCCGGAGGCCAGGTACTGGCTGACCACGAAGTCGTCGATCGAGAGCGCGAAGACGATCAGCAGGCTCGCCGCGATCGCCGGCAGCAGCAGCGGCACGAGCACGCGCCGCACGACGTCCCACGGCGGCGCGCCCAGGTCGGCCGCCGCCTCCTCGACGTCGCTCCCGATCGTGGCCAGGCGGCCGCGCACGATCACGACGACGAACGACAGCGAGAAGGTCACGTGCCCGATGATCTGGGCGGTGGTGCCCAGGCCGATCGTCTTGAAGGCGGTCGTGAAGAGCAGGAACAGGCCGACCGCGAAGACGAGCTCCGGGGTGACGAGCGGCAGCAGCGTCGTCACGTTGGCCGTCCCCGAGCCGGGCCCGCGCCAGCGCTGCAGGCCGAGCGCCAGGCCGACGCCGAGCGGCGTGGCGATCAGCATCGCGAAGAACGCGAGCGTCAGGCTCTGCTGCAGCGCCGAGCTGAGCGTCGGGTCGTGCAGCACGCTGAGGTTCGGGTCCTGCGTGAACCAGCGCAGCGACCATCCCTGCGCTGCGCTGCGCGAGCGCCCCTGGTTGAAGGCGAAGCGGATCGCGAGCAGCACCGGGACGAGCGACCACAGGATGTAGATCCAGGTGACGAGCGCCAGCCCCCGCGGGTGGCCCCACGGGTCGCGCAGCTGGAAGCGCCGGCGGGGCCGGCGGTCGGGCGCGGCGCCGATCCCGCGCTCGAGCAGCGTCGTGTCGCTCATGCCGCCGCGGCCTCCCGCTGCTCGGCGCGCATGCTGCGCAGGTAGCCGAGCATGAAGACGAGCAGGAAGATCGACAGCAGCAGCGTCAGCGCGGCGCCGAGCGACTTCTCCGATCCGCCCTGCACGTAGCCGTTGATCGTGTTGCCGATCATGCTCGTGTCCGGCGAGCCGGACATCAGGTCCTGCGTGAAGTAGTCGCCGAACATCGGCAGCGCGATCAGGACCAGCCCGGCGAGGATCCCCGACTTGGAGAGCGGCAGCACGACGCGCCAGAAGGACTGCATGGGGGAGGCGCCCAGGTCGCGCGAGGCCTCGATCAGGCGGTGGTCGAGCCGGTCGAGCGATGCGTACAGCGGGAGGATGAAGAACGGCAGGTAGCCGTACACGAGCGCCAGCACGACGGTCACCGGCTGGCCGCCGAGCCAGTCGCTCCCATCCATCACCCCGAGCTTGTTCATGAGCGTGTCGATGCCCAGCGCATCAAGCACCTTCGACGCGTAGCCGTCGGGGGCGAGCAGGTTCGTCCACGCGAACATCCGCATGATGTAGGAGATCCAGAACGGCAGCACGAGCAGCAGCAGCACGATCCCCCGCGAACGGCCCGCGTAGCGCGCGGCGTAGTAGGCGACCGGGTAGCCGATCACGAGCGACAGCGCCATCGCGACGAACACGTAGGCGATCGTGCGGACCACGACCGGCCACGTCTGCCCGCCGGGCGCTACGTCGCTGAGCGCCTGCTTGAGATACCCGACGTTCCAGTCGAGCGGGTTCCAGTGCGGCACCGGCTCGAACAGCGTCGTGACGTTGCCCATGCCGACGCTGACGATGGCGTACGTCGCCACCAGGAAGAACAGCGCCAGCCAGACGAGCGCCGGCGCCGCGAGCACGCGCCAGATGAGGCTGCGCGTCATCAGACACCGGCCCCCGGCCGGTGAGCGGTCAGCCGGCCTGGAAGCGCGTCCATCCGTCCTCCCAGAGGCGCTGGCCGGCGGTCGTGAGCGTCAGGTACGCGTTCCCGTTGGCGTAGGCGTCGCGCGTCACCAGCGCGGTCTGCAGCCCCTTGGGGATCAGCCCCTGCTTGAGCAGCAGGGCGGCGTCGATGCCGTTGAGCGGCGGCTGGTAGCCGGTGTAGCCGATGAAGTTCTGCAGGGAGATCTTGTTGTCGAGGATGAAGTTCAGGAAGTGGTGGGCGAGCACCGGCTTGGTGGCGGCGCTGGCGACCGTGATCACGTCGTTGAAGACGGGGCCGCCGACCTCCTGGTAGGCGTAGGAGATCGTGTCCGGGCTGAGGCCCTTCGGCAGGTAGCTGATCACCGCGTTGAGCATGTCGCCCGACCAGACCTGGCCGAGCACGATCTGGCCGGCGGGCAGCGCCTCGTAGGCAGAGATCTGGACCTTCACCCCGACCTTGCGGTTGAGGTTCTCCAGGGAGGCCACCGACGCATTGATGAGCACCGGGCGCTCGGTGTTGAGATCGTCGCTGCCGCTATGCATCAGTCCCATGCCGATCGCCTCGCGGTAGTCGTTGAGCAACTGGACCTTCCCGCGGTACTGCTCGGCGGCCCACATCGCGTCCCAGACGGGGATCATCTTCGCCGGGTCGTAGTCGACGATGTCGTTGCGCCAGCCGATGCCCGTCGTGTAGACGGTGTAGGGGACCGAGTAGCGCGGCCCGACGTCATAGAACGGCTCGGCCGCCTCCGGCCAGACGTTCTTGCGCAGGTTCGGGATCAGGTCGTAGTTCAGCGGCTGGATCAGCTTGCGCCCGACGAGCCGCGAGAGCTGGTCGGGCGTCGAGAAGATCACGTCGAACTTCAGGCCGCCGGTGCTGAGCTTCGAGAAGGCCTCGTCGAGCGTCTCGAACGTCGTGACCCGGACACTCACGTTGTAGAGGCGGCCGAACTCCTTGAGGACCGCCGGGTTGAGGTAGTCGGCGTAGTTGTAGATCAGCAGCTCGCCGCCGGTCTCGGGCTTGCCGGCCTTGACCGGGTCGCCGAGGCGCGGCAGCGTGACCGGGTAGTCGCGGCGCGCGAGCGGGATCCCCGAAGCGTCCACGGGCCCGCCGGCGGTCGGATCGCCCAGGATGCCGCGCCCCCCGCCGCCGGCCGCGCCGTAGGCGGCCACCGGCGTCGTCGTGTCCTCGCAGCCGGCGAGCGAGGCGGCGGTGACGCCGCCGAGCGCCAGCCCGCCCGCCGCCTTCAGCAGGCCGCGGCGCGAGACGCCGTGCTGCGCCGGCGGGCGCTCGCCGTCGCGGGGCTCGCCCTCGTCACCTGTTGAAGCATCATTCAAGGCATCGCTAGTCCTACCCGACGCGTGAACGCCGTGTCAAGCGCGAACGCGCTGCATACGAGTCCCCAGGGCCGTTGAACCGTGTTTCAGGCCGTGGCGGGTGCCCGGCGCGGGCGGCGGAGCCGTGCCGCCGTGCGCTCGCGGCGGGCGTCGCGCAGCACCACATGCGCCGCATTGTGCCCGGAGGCGCCGATCACCCCGCCACCGGGGTGCGTGCCCGCGCCGCACAGGTACAGCCCGTGGACCGGCGTGCCGTAGCGCGAGAGCTCCGGCGTCGGGCGCATGAACGCCATCTGGTCGAGCCCCTGCTCGCCCTGGAAGATCGAGCCGCCCTCGAGGCCGAAGATGTGCTCGAGATCCGGGGGCGCCAGCACCTCGTAGTGCAGGATCGCCCCGGGGACGTTCGGCGCGTGCTGCGCGAGCAGCGCGAAGCAGCGCTCCGCGTACGCTTCGCGCGCGCCGTCCTTCCAGCCCTCCTCGTTCCACGGGCCGAACTGGGTGAACATCGTCACGACCGTCGTGCCATCGTCGGTGAGCGTCGGATCGACCGCCGTCGGCACCTCCACCTCGATGTACGGGCCCTCGGCAGGGACGCCGCGCTGGGCGTCCTGCCAGGCCCGCTCCAGGTAGGGGACCGAGGGGCAGATCGCGACGCTCGCGTGCAGCAGCTGCTCGGCCACGTCGGGCGGGGCGTTCACGTAGCGCGGCGGCTCGGAGAGGACGGCGTTGATCTTCACCGACGCGCCGCGGGTGCGGTAGCGGCGCATGTCGTCGGCCACCTCGCTCGGGAAGTGCTCCGCGCCCACGAGGTCCAGGACGGTACGGCGCGGATGCGCCCCGGACAGCACGAGCGGCGCAGTGAGCTGCTCGCCGTCTGCGAGCGTCACGCCGCGCACCCGGCCGCCCGCGACGTCGATCGACGCGACCTCGGCGTCGGTGCGGATCGTCGCCCCGCTGGCGCGGGCGCTCGCCGCGATCGCCTCGGAGATGGCGCCCATGCCGCCGCGCACGTGTCCCCAGGCGCCCTTGACGCCGCCCACCTCGCCGAGCGCGTGGTGCAGCAGGTTGTAGGCGGTGCCGGGCGTGTACGGGCCGGCCCAGACGCCGACGACGCCGCTGGAGGCGTAGGCGCCCTTCAGCTCGTCGGTCTCGAAGTGGTCGTCCAGCAGGTCGCCGACGGACATCGTCATCAGCCGGAAGATCTCGGTCAGGTCGCGCCGGCTCAGGCCGGCGGCGCGCCCCGCTTCGCGCAGCAGCTCGAAGACGTCGGTCGGGCGCCGCGACCCGAGCGCGGGGGGCGGGCGCAGCATCAGCGGGCGCAGGAACTCGCCGGCCGTGTCGAACAGCCGGTCGAAGCCCTCCAGCGCCTCGGCGTCCTTGCGCGAGACACGCGCCACCTGCTCGTAGGTGATGCGCTTGTCGTTCGGCAGCAGGATCGGGCTGCCGTCCGCCGCGAACGTCGCGAACTCGGGGTCGAGCGGGATCGGGTGGTAGCCGTAGCGGGTGAGCTCGAGGTCGGCGACGATCTTCGGCTGGAGCATCGAGACCACGTAGGAGGCGCGCGACACGCGCTGACCGGGCCACAGCTCCTCGGTCACGCAGGCGCCGCCGAGCAGCGGCCGGCGCTCGAGCACGCAGACACGCAGGCCCGCCTTCGCGAGGTAGGCGGCGGCCGTCAGCGCGTTGTGCCCGCCGCCGACGACGAGCGCGTCGTAGTGGGCGCCGGCGCCGTTCGGGCTGTGTCCGTTGACGCTCATCGCGCCACCTCGGCCCCGAGCGCCTCGAGGTAGCGGTCGGCGACCATCACGTCGAACAGGTGCACGTGGTCCTCCTGGCTCGTGTAGCGGCCCGGCTCGAACCCGCTCGACTGCATGCCGAGCTGCGTGATGCGGCAGACGCCCCAGTCCTCGCGGTTGACCTGGTCCCAGAAGTCGACGGCGTCCTGCGCGGTGAAACCCTCCATCGCCATCGTCTCCGGTTCGAAGAACCACTCGCAGACGACCTTCGTGCGCCCAGGGTCCTGCGGCCACATCGTGTGCAGCATGACGTAGTCGGGATGCAGCGAGACGAGCGTGTTCGGGAAGACGAGGAAGTACAGGACGTCGCGCTGCTGCCGCTCGGTCAGGCCGCGGATCGGCGGGCGGTTGTGCGCCGCGCCGCCCTCCTTGCCCATCGTGTCGGCGCCCTCGGTGAGGGTCATCGAGCCGCCGCACCAGGCCCCCTCACCCTCGTAGTCCTCGCCCGAGAGGTAGTGCGACAGGCGGTTGAGCTCCGGGTGCACGCCCGGGCAGTGCAGGCACTCGTTGTAGTTCTCGGCGATCGCCTTCCAGTTGGCCTCGACGTCGTAGACGATCTGCGCGCCGCGCTTGAGCTCGCCCGCGCGGTAGCGGGCGAGCAGCGGGGCGAGGTCGCCGATGTGCTCGGCGGGCGGCGGCGCCTCGCCGGAGAGGTCGAGCAGGACGAGCCCGTCGACGACGGCGAGCCGCACGGGCTTCAGGCCGAAGCAGCTCTTGTCGAAGTCCGCGATGTCGTCGGTGAACGGCGCGTTCTTCAGCGTGCCGTCGAACCCGTAGGACCACGCGTGGTAGGGGCACTGCAGGCGCGGGAGGGTCCCCTCGGCGTCGTCGACGAGCCGCGCGCCGCGGTGTCGGCAGGTGTTGTGGAAGGCGCGGGGGAGCCCGTCGTCGTCGGCGACGACGAGCACGCTCTCACCGCCAAGCTCGACCATGAGGTAGTCGCCGCGCGAGCTGACCTGGTCGACGTGGCCGGCGCAGATCCAGCTCTTCAGAAAGATGTTCTCGACCTCCCACGCGAGCACGGCGGGGTCGGTGTACGCCGCGCCCGGGAGCATGTGCGCGCGTTCCAGCGGCAACCGCGTCCGCTCGACGTCGTTCGCCGACAGGGGCAGCAGCCCCGGCTCTCCCGCTCGCATCCCTCAGCTCCTCGCGCTCGTGGTGGTGTGCCTGCGCGGCACCCTACCAGGCAGCTTGTGCAACTGGCAACAAAGTCAGGATCCCCACCCCTGAACGTCCCGGGCGGCCCCCTATAGGGGGCAGCGCGGGACGCTCGTCGTGCTGTGGGGCCGCCGCGGCGCTACGGCGAACTGCGGATGCGCTCCGCGCTGCCCGGCGCGACCGTTCGGCGGACCCGCCACGCGAGCGCGGGTGAACGGTGCTCGACACGTACATCCTCATGATCACGTTCCGGGTCTGGTTCCTGGAGCTGGCGGTGTCTGCGCTGAACTACTTCGTGCTCATGAAGCGGGTGTATGCGCCGCGTGTCGGCGAGCTGCAGGCGCACCGGATCGGGATGCGCACGCGCATGGCGTACATCGTCTTCCCGTTCGCTTTCGTGCTGGTCGTCTGGGCGCACCTGGACAGCGCCAGCGAGTGCCTGCTCGCGGGCATCTACTGGGTAGTGCTCGTGCTCGCCTTCGAGTGGGTCGGCAGCTTCATCCTGCGCCGCCCGGTGCACGAGATCCTCGAGGGCTGGCACGTCGAGCGCGGCTACCTGTGGCCGTACGTGCTGCTGACCTACCTGCTCTCGCCGCTGCTGGCCGGGCTCGTGCTCGGCCGTGTCGTGTGAGCGCCGCGCGCTACCAGTGCACGCCCTTCATGAGGTTCGCCATCGCGATCTGCTCCATGCTCGCCTTCTCCTCGGGATCCTTCTGGCCCTTGGAGGCCGCGGAGTCCGGGAAGACCTTGTAGGCGGTGTGCAGGATCTGGTCGACGGCCTTCGGCGCGAGCGCGTACAGCACCTCGCCGAAGGTCCCCAGGCGGGTGTTGATCTGCTTGGGCTTCTTGCGGATGGCCTCGCAGACGAGATCGCCGGCCTCGTCTGGCGACAGCGTGGGGATCGAGTCGTAGATCTTCGTCGGGGCGATCATCGGCGTGCGCACGAGCGGCATGTGGATCGTCGTGAAGGTGATGTTGTCGCCGATCAGCTCGGAGCTCACGACGCGGGTCCAGGCGTCGAGCGCGGACTTCGAGGCGACATAGGCGCTGAAGCGCGGGGGGTTCGTCTGCACCCCGATCGAGCTGACGTTGACGACGTGGCCGAAGCGGCGCTCGCGCATGTGCGGGATGAGGCCCATCACGAGCCGGATCGCGCCGAAGTAGTTCAGCTGCATCGTGCGCTCGAAGTCGTGGAAGCGCTCGAGGCTGAGCGCGATCGAGCGGCGGATCGAGCGCCCCGCGTTGTTGACGATCATGTCGACCGACGCGTGGTCGGCCAGGATGCGCCGCACGAGGTCGTCGATCGCCTCCATGTCCGAGAGGTCGGCCGTGTAGATGTACGCCGTCCCGCCTGCGGCCTCGATCTCGGCCTTCGTCTCGAGCAGCTTCTCCTCGCCGCGCGCCACGAGCAGCGGGATGCCGCCGGCCTTGGCGAGCTTCAGCGCCGCCGACCGCCCGATGCCGCTGGACGCGCCGGTGATGACGATCGTGCGGCCGTTGACCGCGGCCTCGAGCGAGCGGTCCTTGAACAGGTCCGGGTCGAGGTTGCGCTCCCAGTAGTCCCAGATGCGGTCGGCGTAGGAGTCCAGCGGCGGCACCTCGATGCCGGTCCCTGCGAGCGCGCGCTCGGTGTCGCGCGTGTCGAAGGAGCAGCTGAACCCCATGTGCCCGACGATCTCGTCGGGGATGCCGAGGTCGGCGAGGATCGCGCGGCGCACGTCCTTGAGCTGGGGCAGCTGCATGAGCAGCGAGAACACGCCCTTGGGGAGCGCGTCGAGCAACTTGCTGTCGACGCGCACCGCCAGCTGCGGCGCGTGCGCGGCCCGGGCGAACTCGTTCAGCGCGGCACCCGCCTTCGTCATGCGCGGCGCGGCGAGGTGGAACGCCTGGCCGTCGACGCCTTCGCGGTGGGCGATCGCGTCCATCGCGTCCGCGACGTAGTCGACCGGGACGATGTTCGTGTCGCCGACCTCGGGCCCGGCGAGCGGGAACCACTGCGGCAGCAGGTCGCGGGCGCGCTGGATCGCCTTGAAGAAGTAGTAGGGCCCGTCGATCTTGTCCATCTCGCCGGTGCGCGAGTCGCCGACGACGATCGCCGGCCGGTAGACGCGCCACGGCACCGTCGCCTCCTCGCGCACGATGCGCTCGGACTCGAACTTCGTGCGGTGGTAGGGCGAGGGCAGCTTCTGCCCCTCGTCGAACATGTCCTCGCGGAAGAGGCCCTTGTAGGCGCCTGCGGCGGCGACCGACGACGTGTGGTGCAGGATCTGCGGCTGCAGGGCGTTGGCGAGCGCCACGAGGTTGCGCGTGCCGCCCACGTTGAGGATCTCGTTGCGCTCCTCCGGCGCAGTCATGTCGTAGATCGCCGCGAGGTGGAAGACGTGGTCGATCTTCCCGCGGTGCTCGTCGATCCACGCCTCGTCGATGCCGAGCATGGGGGCGGCGAGGTCGCCGACGACAGGGTGCACGCGGCCCTGGGCGCCCCAGCGCTCGATCAGCGCGTCCAGCCGCTCGCGCGACCCCTCGCGCACGAGAACGTGGATGTCCCCGCCGCGCTCAAGCAGGCGCTCGACGAGGTTGCGCCCGATGAACCCGGTGGCCCCGGTGACGAAGTACGACATGCCGCTCTCTCTCCTCTGCCGCCCGGTCCATCCGCACGGCCGGGCAAGCCTATACGCGAGCGCCACCTCGCCGAACGTCCCGGAATGCGCGCTCTGCGCGGCAGCGAGGGACGCTCGCCGTGGGGAGGGCGGCGTCCGCCGCGGCACCGGACGAGTTAGGGTTCCCTAAGAGTGTCGTTCTCCCAGACCGTGGTGCTCGGGGCCCTCGCCGGCTTCACCATCTTCCTCGGACTCCCGTTCGGCCGTCTGCAGCTGCTCAGCGTGCGTGGCCGCGTGGCGCTCGCCATGTTCTCCGTCGGCGTCCTTGCGTTCCTGTTCGTCGACGTCCTCTCACATGGCTTCGAGATCGTCGAAGCGGCCGTCGCCGGCTATAAGGACGGCAAGAGCTCGCTCGGCCACGCGGTCGCGCTCGCGCTCGTGCTGGGCGGCGGCTTCGCCGTCGGCACCGCCGGTCTCGCGACGGTCGAGCGCCGCATGCGCGGCGGCGCCGCGGCCGGCGGGCCGCACCCGCCGCTGGCGGGCGGCGCGACCGACACGCTGACCGCCGGGCAGGCGGAGGTGCTCGCGGGCGCCGAGCGCAGCGCGCAGCGCGCCGCGCTGCGAACGGGCATGACGATCGCGGTGGCGATCGGGATCCACAACTTCGCCGAAGGCCTCGCCATCGGCGTCGCCGCGTCGACCGGCGCGATCAGCCTGGCGACGGTGCTGATCATCGGGTTCGCGATGCACAACGCTACGGAGGGCTTCGGCATCGTCGGCCCCCTGGGTTCGGTGCGGCCCTCGTGGCGCTGGCTCCTGCTGGCCGGCCTCGTGGGCGGCGGGCCGACGTTCATCGGCTCGATGGTCGGCTACTCGGTCAGCTCGGCCCCGCTCGAGCTCGCCTGCTACGCCGTCTCGGGCGGGGCGATCCTCTACGTCATCGGCGAGGTCTGGCACGGCATGCGCCGCTACGGCCATCGCGAGCTCGGGCTGTGGCTGCTGTCGGCCGGCTTCTTCGCCGGGGTCGTGACGGACCTCGTGGTCGCCTACGGCGGCGGCTGACGCAGCCCGGCGGGCGCGATGTTGTGGTTGGCGCGGAAGACGTTGTCGGGGTCGTAGCGGGCCTTGACGGCCTGCAGCCGGGCGAAGGCCTCGTCGCCGAACGCCGCGCGCACGCGCTCCTCGCCCTCGTCTCCGATCCAGTTCAGCCACACCCCGCCGGAGGCGAACTCGCGCAGCGCGGCCGTGAACCCGCGACCCCATGCGATCGCCGCCTCGTCGTCGTCGGGGTCGATCCAGAACGCTCCGGGGTGCACGACCCATGCTGTGTCGCGATGTGCGAGCGGCGTGTCGACCGGCGGATGGCGGACGGCGCCACCCCACGGGACGATGACGGTCCACCCCGGACCGGCTGGGAGCCGCATTGCGTGCGCGTGGATCACGTCGATCGCCTCGTCTCCCATGGCCGGCAGCTGCTGGGCGGTCATGTAGTTGCGGTATCCCGGCGGGTCGTCGATCGAGCACTGGAACCGCGCGTAGGGCTGGCGCTCCACGAGATCCAGCGACGGGGCGGCGAACGACCGCAGCGGCGCGAGATCGCGCTCGGCCTGCGCCTCGCCGCCCGTGTGCAGGAGGATCGCCCCGACGCACAGGCGCCCGCGCAGCTCGTCCGGCACCTCGTCCTCGTCCGGCCCGTAGAGGTAGATGACGCCGAGCGTGAGCTCCTCGGGCGCAGTGTCCATCACCTCGCGCGCCAGCCGCAGGAACTCGCGGCCGTGGCCGGCGTCGAACAGCACCAGCCCGCCGGTGACCTGCGGGTCCAGCCGGTGGACGCGGAAGGTCATCGAGGTCACGACCCCGAAGTTCGCGCCTGCGCCGCGCAGGGCCCACAGGAGGTCCGGCGTCGCCTCGTCGCTGACGTGGATCCGCTCGCCGCCCGCGGTCACGAGCTCGGCGGCCAGCAGGTTGTCGCACGCGAACCCGAAGCGCCGCTCAAGCCAGCCGGAGCCTCCGCCGAGCGTGAAGCCCGCCAGACCCGTCGTCGACACCCTGCCGGTCGTCGTGGCGAGCCCGTGGGACTGAAGCGCCCGATCCAGCGTGCCGGTCAGGCAGCCTCCGCCGACGGTCGCGGTCCGCGCGACCGGGTCGACCTCGACGGCGGCGATCCCGCGCACGTCGAGGACGAGCCCGTCGTCGCACAACGACCAGCCGGCCGCCGAGTGTCCGCCGGCGCGTACCGCCACCGGGAGACCGCGCTCGCGTGCGTGGCGCAGCGCGATCACGACGTCGGCCGCGTTGTCGCATGCCGCGACGGCGGCGGGGCGCCGCTCGATCGCGGCGTTGAAGAGCGTGCAGGCCTCCTCGTACGCCCGTGAGCCGGGAAGGTGCAGCGCCCCGGCGAGCCGCGGCTCGAGCTGTGTTGTCCAGGTCATGGCGCGATCCTCTCCCGGCGACGCTCGCGGCGCATCGCCCGACGGGGTCAATCCCGGCGACCGCTCGCGATGGCCCGTTCGGGCCACAAGCACGGCCGCCGCTTCACAGCAGCCCGAGCGTCCCCGCCTGCGCGACCGCGGCGGCGCGCGACCCCACGCCGAGCTTGCACATGATGTTCGCGACGTGGCGATGCACGGTGTGGACGCTGAGCGTCAGCCGCTCGGCGATCTCGCGATTCGAGCAGCCCGCCGCCACGAGCGCGAGCACCTCGCGCTCGCG
>DATKLF010000071.1:0-10260 GCA_035542555.1 Solirubrobacteraceae bacterium
GTCGCCCGCGCGCGGGCACGCGGGACCGACCCGTGGGCGGGGCCGCCGGGCGGCGCCTGAGCGCCTGGTGATGACTACCCGAGCAGGCGCATGATCGGCCACTGGCCTGGCACGCCCTTGAGCTCGCGCGAGCCGCGGAACTCGAAGCGCAGGCCCGAGCCGACGACCGTGCCGTAGGCGGTGCCGGAGGCGAGCGCCTCGCCGGGCCCGGCGAGCGCGGCGACGCGCGTGGCGATGTGCACCGCCATGCCCCCGACGTCGTCGCCGATCAGCTCGCACTCCCCCGTGTGCAGGCCGGCGCGCACCTCGACGCCGGTCTCGCGCACGGCGTCGACGATCGCGAGCGCGCAGCGGTGCGCGAGGCTCGGGGCCCCGGCGAAGGTGATGAGGAAGCCGTCGCCGAGGTGCTTGACCTCGCGCCCGTCGAAGCGGTCGACCTGCTGGCGGACGACGGCGTCGTGCGCGGCGAGCACCTCACGCCAGCGCTGGTCGCCGAGCCGCGCGGTATGGCCGGTCGAGTCCACGATGTCGGTGACGAGCACGGTCAGCAGGGCGCGCTCGACCGTGCGCCTGCGCGTCCCCGTCAGGAACTCCTCGATCTCGGCGATCAGCGCGTCGCTGTCGCCGACGCTCGGCAGGTTGTCGACGCCGTCGAGCTCCACGTAGCGCGCGCCGGGGATCTGCTCGGCCATGTACCTCGAGTAGCGCACGTCGACGGCGCGGTCGCCCGAGCGGTGGAGGATGAGCGTCGGCACGCGCAACTCCTCGAGGTCCTCGCGTGCGTCGTAGGTCGAGGTGCTGCGCCACAGGTTGCGCATCGCGCCGGGGCTCGAGGAGAGGCGCGTGAGGCGGGCGAGCCACGCGCGCAGGCGCTCGTCGCCGGCGCGAGAGGGCGCGAGCACTTCGATCGGCGCGCCGTTGCCCCAGCCGATCAGCGTGTCGTCGATCTCATCCGGCGAGCGCGGCCGGTCGAAGTCCTCGGTCCAGGTCAGCGTCGTCGGGACGGCGGCGTAGAGGATCAGCGCGCGCACGCGCGCGGGGCGCTCGTGCGTGTAGTGGATCGCGAGCGGACCACCCCACATGTGCGCGTTCAGCACCACGCGCTCGCACCCGGCGGCGTCGAGCACCGCGTCGACGTCGCCGCACTCGTCGTCGAGTGTGAGCGGGCCGTCGAGCGGATCGGACAGCCCGACGCCGCGACGGTCCATGAGCAGCACGCGCGCGAAGCCGGCGATGCGCTCGAAGTAGCGCGCCATCGAGGGCTCCTCCCAGATCTGCTCGACCTGGGAGACGCCGCCCAGCAGGAACAGCATGTCGATCGGGCCCTCGCCGAGCTCGACCCACGCGAGCGTGATGTCGCCGTTGCGCGCGTAACGGACATCGGGGGCGGCCACGCCCTGCAGTATCGCGATCGCTTCAGCTGTTGTTTACCCGCGCTATGTCAGGGTCGGCTGTCGATGTCGCTCCCGCGCACCACGCCGTGGGCGCTGCTCGCCGCAGCGCTCGCCCTGCCGGCTGCCGGTTGCGGGAGCTCCGGCGCGCGCACCTCGGGCGCGTCCGCGGCGTCGACGAGCCCGACGGCGCCGGCCCCGGCCGCACCGCGGTCGGCGGGCCCGCTGCACGTGCGCGTCTCGGCGCGCCTGCCGGCGCCGGTCCAGCTTCCCGCCGTGACAGCGCGCGGCGACACCGTGCTCGCGATCGGCGGGCTGGACGCCGCTGACGCGTCGGTCGCGGCGATCGTGCGGATCCGGGCGGCGCGGGCCGCCGCGGTCGGCAGCCTGCCGCGCGCGCTGCACGACGGCGCGGCCGCGACCGTCGGCGGCGCAAGCTACTTCTTCGGCGGCGGCGACGCCGGCAGCACGAGCGACGCGATCCTGCGGGTGCGCCCCTCGGGCGCGGCGACGCCGGCCGGAACCCTGCCGACGGGGGCTTCGGACGTCGAGGCCGCGGCCATCGGACGGACCGCCTACGTGGTGGGCGGCTACAACGGCACCGTGCCGCTGCGCTCGATCCTCGCCTTCACGCCGGGCCGCCCCGTGCAGACCGCGGGCCGGCTGCCACGGCCGCTGCGCTACGCGGCGGTAGCGGCCGTCGGGCGTCTGGTGCTGATCGCCGGGGGGACGTCGGGCTCCACGGCACGGCGCGAGGTGCTGCGCTTCGACCCGCGCACCGGCGTGGTCTCGCGCATCGCGCTGCTCCCCGCACCGCTCACGCACGCGGCGGGGGCGGCGCTCGGCGGGCGCTTCTACGTGCTCGGCGGGCGCGGCGCCGGACTGGACACCCAGCGCGCCGCGATCCTCGCCGTCGACCCGTCGTCCGGGACGGTCACGCGCGCGGGACGATTGCCTGTCGCCCTGTCGGACATGGGTGCGGCGTCGCTCGCGGACCGGATCGTCGCCGTCGGCGGGCGCGACGGCGCGGGACGGGTGCACGACGAGGTGCTGACCCTGAGGAGCGGCGTGTGAGCGCTCGCTGCGTGCTCGCCGTGCTCCTGGCGGGCGCGTGCGCGGCGGGTCTCGCCGCGTGCGGCTCGGACGCCGCGACCCGGACTGTGGCGCCGACCTCGGGCGCGATGCGCACCGCGTCCCCCCGTACGACCACGACGACGGCCGCCGGAGGGCTGCGCGCCGGCCGGATCCCGCCGCTCGTCGACCGCCACGATGTCTACGCCGCCGACGGCGCCGGCGACCTCAGCCCCGTGGTGCGCGACGACCCGGCGCTGGTGTACGTGCCGAACACGAAGTCGGACACCGTCGACGTGGTCTCGCAGCGCACCGCCAAGGTCGTCGCGCAGTTCCCCGTCGGCGCGCTCCCGCAGCACGTCACCCCCTCCTGGGACCTGCGCACGCTGTGGGTCACGAACGACCTGGGGAACAGCCTCACGCCGATCGACCCGCGGACCGGGCGGCCCGGGCGGCCGGTGCCCGTCACCGATCCCTACAACCTCTACTTCACCGCCGACGGACAGCGCGCGATCGTCGTCGCCGAGGCGCATCGCGAGCTGGACTTCCGCAGCCCGCACACGATGCGCCTCATGCACGCCCTGAAGACGCCGAACTGCCCGGGCATCGACCACATGGACTACACGGCGGACGGGCGCCGGGCGCTCGTCTCGTGCGAGTTCGCGGGGCGGATGATCGTCGTCGACCTCGTGCGCGAGCGGGTCCTGAAGACGATCGAGTTGCGCGCGGGCGCGGCACCCCAGGACGTCAAGCTCTCGCCGGACGGCCGCACCTTCTACGTGGCCGACATGATGTCGAACGGCGTCTGGCTGATCGATGCGCGCACGATGCGCAAGGAGGGCTTCGTGCGCACGGGCATGGGCGCGCACGGGCTGTATCCGAGCCGCGACGCGAAGGTGCTCTACGTCTCCAACCGCGGCGAGGGCTCGATCTCGCTGATCAGCTTCCGCACGCGCCGGCCGATCCGCAAGTGGCGCCTGCCCGGCGGCGGCAGCCCGGACATGGGCGGCGTCTCCGCCGACGGGCGCGTGCTGTGGCTGACGGGCCGCTACAACGGCGTGCTGTACGCGATCAGCACGCGCACCGGCAGGCTGCTGCACCGCATCACGGTGGGCGTCGGCCCGCACGGCGCAGCCGTCTGGCCCCAGCCCGGCCGGTACTCGATCGGGCACACCGGGATCCTGCGCTAGTAGCGTGCCCCCGGTGGACGGGACGGCAGGCCAGCAGGGGGCGGCGTACGTCTCGACCGGGCGGCTCCCGGATCCCGTCGACGTCCAGCGCTGGCTCGACGAGGCCTACGAGCAGGTGCGCGCCGACACCGAGGGCGAGCCCTCGCAGGTGTACCCCGCGCTCGCGCGCGTTCCCCCCGACCTCTTCGGGGTGAGCATCGTCGGGACCGGAGGGCGCGCCTTCGACGCAGGCGATGCCGCCCACGAGTTCACGATCATGAGCGTGTCCAAGCCGTTCGTCTTCGCGCTCGTCTGCGAGGCGCTCGGGCCGGACGAGGCCCGCGCGCGGCTCGGGGCCAACAGCACGGGCCTGCCGTTCAACTCGCTCGAGGCCGTCGAGCGCACCGGCGGGGTCACGAACCCGATGGTCAACCCGGGCGCGATCGCCGCGACGAGCCTGGTCGCCGGCGCGTCGCTCGAGGGCCGCTGGCGCGCCCTGCGCGAGGGCATCTCGCGCTTCGCGGGCCGCGAGCTCGAGCTCGACGAGGAGGTGCTCGCCTCGGCGCTCGCGACGAACGCCCGCAACCAGAGCATCGCGCGCCTCCTCGAGAGCTACGGACGCCTTGCCTGCGACGCCGGCGAGGCGGTCGAGCTCTACTCGCGCCAATGCGCCCTGCGCGTCAGCGCACACGACCTGGCAGTCATGGGCGCGACGCTCGCCGACGGCGGCGTCAACCCCGTGACCGGCGAGCGCGTCATCGACCAGCAGGTCTGCCACCACACGCTCGCCGTGATGCTGACCGCCGGCATGTACGAGACCTCGGGCGACTGGCTCTACGACGTCGGCCTGCCCGCCAAGAGCGGGATCGGCGGCGGGATCGTCACGGTGTCGCCCGGCAAGGGCGGGATGGGCACCTTCGGCCCGCGGCTCGACCACGCGGGCAACAGCGTCAAGGGCCAGCGGGTGGCGCGCCTGCTGTCCGCGCGCCTGGGGCTGGACCTGCTGATCTCGTCGCCGGCGTGAGCGTCGGACCTTGTCCGGATCGCACCCCGCCGTCGGCGGTGGCGGCGGGCGGGGGCGCCGGCCCGGATTATCCTGCGCCGATGCGCACGTCCCTCGGCCTGCTGGTGAGCCTCGCCGCGCTCGCCGCGTGGGTCCCCGCGGCCTTCGCCCAGACGCCGGCGCGGGCCGTCTCGGCGATCCCGGCCACGCTCCGCTTCAGCATCGACCCGTCGAGCACGTTCAGCGCCAGCCAGACCTTCGATGAGTCGCTGCAGGCAACCGACAAGCTCGGCTTCATCGTCACGTTCCCGGCCGAGATCGGGCGCGACTCGACGCTCACCGTCGCCGGGCCGGGAACGATCAGCGCCCCGCAGATGACCTACGACTTCAGCGAGTCGGGGGCGTCGTTCAACGTCGCGTGCTCGGGCAGCGTGCCGATGCCCGCCGGCCAGCCCGCCGCAACGGCCAGCAGCCAGAGCCCGCAGGTGCTCACCGTCCAGTCGCTGACCGACGTCGACCAGAGTGGCCAGAGCGGCTTCGGCACGTGCTACGGGACCGGGCCCGAGGGCGACTCCTTCGACGGGCGCGGCGACGCGGCGAGCCTGGTCGGCGCGTTCGGCCCCTCGCTGCCCGACGTGCTCGCCGCGAAGGTGACCCTTCCGGCAGGGGCGCTGGACAAGGGCTGGTACCGGGCGTCGCTGACCTCGGCGAGCGACGCACTCGCCCAGCTGCCCACATCCTGCGGCGACGAGTACGGCATCGCTGCGGACAAGTGCCAGATGACGCTGCACTGGACCGGCGAGGTGTGGATCACCGCGGACAGCTGCCACTACGGCCTCTTCAACTTCTCCCAGGCGCCGGACTGCGTCGGCCCCAAGGACAAGCAGGCCGCGCAGGACGAGGTCGACGCCGACCGCGGGAAGCAGGCGACCCGGGAGAAGACGGTGCAGGCTGTGTGCCTGAAGGTCGGCAGCCCCGGCGGGCGCTTCCGCAACCCCAACGACCGCTCACCCCCGCAGGCCGAGGCGGCGGCCACGTGCGCTGGCGCGGCGCTGGCCGACCAGGCCATCAAGGCTCAGGATCGCTCCCTTCAGCAGATCGCCGACGACCCGGCCGACCCGCACTTCACGACGGTCGCCATGCCGCGGGTGGCCGGCGCCGCGACGATCGCGCGCGTGCGTCGCGTGCTCCCGCAGCTCGGAGCGTGGCTCTTGCGCGAGGCGCAGGTCGCCGCGCAGCTCACGGCCGCGAGCACGTCCATGAACCGAGCATCCGGCGCCGCGGCCGCCGGGGCGAGCGCCGATACGAGCATGCAGCAGGCGGCGTTCGGCAAGGACGCGCGCCGCGCCGGAGCCCTGCTCGCAGGAGAACGCAGCCTCGCCGCGGCGGCGGCCAGGGAGCTACGTGGCCTGCACGGGCAGCCCGCCGAGCGGCTGGCGGCGATGCGGCGCCTGGCGGCCGAGATCGGCGGCGCCGCGACGCTCACCAACGGGCGGCAGCTCGGCGCCGCGCTCTCGTCGGTCGGCCGCGGCTGAGCGCCGCGGCGCATCGCTCCTGCCTGACGCCTCGCGCCGCGGGCACCCGCGAGGAACGCTTGCATCAGCCTCGGCGTGGCCGACGCGATCGCACACGATTCGCGCGACCCGCTCCGGGCTCTGTGCGCAGACCGAGTCGCGACGTCGATCGCGCCGCCCGCACGCCGGGCGAGCTCACGATCGGGCCCGAGCCGGACCCGGGCGAGCCCGTGCGAGAGGGGTGAGCGACGGGACTCGAACCCGCGACCGCCTGGACCACAAACGGAAAGCGGGGGGTCAGGTACGGTCCAGTTTGGCTTGTTTACTTGGTTTTCTTGGGGTGCGATCAGGCCTGTTTCGCTCACTTTGGTACCTGGTTGGTACCTTGGGCGGCCGCGTCGGCCGGTAGTCTGCGTGGCGTGGAGTCCTCCGACCAGCCTCGCGCCAGCACCGCCCGTCGCCCTCGGGGGACCGGGTCGCTGCTCGTCGTGCGCGACGCCGGCGGTCGTGAGAGCTGGGTCGGCAAGTGGTGGGTCGGCACCTCGCAGGTCAAGCGGCGGATCGGCCCCAAGCGCACGCCGGCCACCCGCCAGGGGCTGACGCGCGCGCAGGCCGAGAGCGAGC
Source organism: Solirubrobacteraceae bacterium (assembly GCA_035542555.1). Lineage (GTDB taxonomy): Bacteria > Actinomycetota > Thermoleophilia > Solirubrobacterales > Solirubrobacteraceae > F1-60-MAGs163. Next base: position 6,773 of record DATKLF010000071.1, read on the forward strand.
TGCGCCGCCTGATGGGCGCCGTGCACCCGCTCGCCGCGCGCGCGGAGCGCGTCACGGTCGAGGAGGCCGGCGAGCTGCTCGTCGCCAGCGTGCGGGCCCGGGGCCGCAAGCGCGCGACGGTCGAGACCTACGCCTCGGCGGTGCGCGTCCAGCTCGCCCCGTTCTTCGGCACGCGGACGCTCGACGGGATCGGCCGGCGCGAGATCGAGGGCTTCATCAGCTACATGGACCGCACCGGCCGCTCGCCGAAGACGACGCTCAACGCGCTCGGGATCCTGCACTCGATCTTCGAGTACGCCCGCCGCGAGGGCTGGGTGCAGGCCAACCCGTGCACGCTCGTCGACAAGCCGCGCACGGCCAGCACCGACCCCGACATCCGCTTCCTCAGTCGCGAGGAGCTCGAGGCGCTGCTGCGCGGCGTTCCCGACGATGACCTCGGCCGCGTCGAGCGGCGCATGTACCTCGCCGCCGCGATGACCGGGATGCGCCAGGGCGAGCTGCTGGCGCTGCGCTGGCGCGACATCGACTGGTCGGCGCGGCGGGTGCGCGTGCGGCGCAGCTTCGTGCGCGGCGAGTTCGGACCGCCGAAGTCCAAGCGCTCGTCGCGCAGCGTCCCGCTCGCCGACCGCCTCGCCGGCGAGCTCGACCTGCTCCACCAGCACACGCGCTACGCCCACGACGACGACCTCGTCTTCGCCCACCCGCACACCGGCAAGCCGATCGACCGCTCCAAGCTGCTCAAGCGCTTCAAGGCCGCGCTCAGTCGCGGCGAGGTCCGCGAGATCCGCTTCCACGACTTGCGCCACACCTTCGGCACCCGCATGGCCGCCCAGGGCGTCCCGATGCGCACCCTGCAGGAGATGCTCGGCCACCGCGACTTCAAGACGACGCTGATCTACGCCGACTACGCCCCCAGCGCACGCGAAGCCGAATGGGTCGAGGCGGCGTTCAGCTCGCCAGGCGCCGACCTCGAGCCGCAGCCAGCCGACCTGAGCCGCGGCATCTGATGCCGCGCATCAGCTCGTTCTACGGCATCGGCATCTGGATGTACTGGAACGAAGGCCACCACGCCCGTCCACACTTCCATGCTCGCTACGGCGAGCACCACGCCTCCGTCGATCTCGACGGTGCGGTGATCGCGGGCGCGCTGCCCGCGCGGGCGTTGCGCCTCGTCGAGGAGTGGGCGCGCCTTCATGCCGACGAGTTGGCAGCCAACTGGGAGCGCGCAGCAGCCGATCAGCCCCTCCTCCCCATCGATCCGCTGCCGTAGCATGAGGCTCATGGAGCCACTGGTTGACGTCACCGCTGTCGAAGTGGTCGGGGAGTACCGGCTGCGCCTGACCTTCGAGGACGGGACGGTCGGCGACGTGGACTTCGCGGGCCGCCAGTGGCACGGAGTGTTCGAGCCCCTGGCCGACGCCGAGTTCTTCGCTCAGGTCCGCGTCGACCCCGACGCCGGGACGATCGTCTGGCCAAACGGTGTCGACATGGCGCCGGAGCCGCTTCACGCTGAGGCCAAGCGCCATCGTGTCGAGGAACCGTCCGCCCCGGCATAGAAGGCCTCCGTCGATCCCAGCCCGGCTCAGGCTCTTCGGGGCGAGTGTCGGCGGGCGCGCGGTGTGGCGGCGCCGTGGCGCCTCAGGCGGTCGTGAGGTCGTGTCGGTGGAGTTTGAGGAGGTTGTGGGTGGCGTTGATCAGCCGCCATTCGGCGCGGACGGCGGCTCGGCCTCGTCGTCGGAAGCGGTCGATGCCGCGGTTGAACTTCGTTTGGGCGAACACCGGCTCGATCATCGATTGGCGTTGGCGGTAGAGCTGGCCGCCGCGCTCGGTGGACAGGACGCGTCGCATGAACGCGTAATGGCCGCCGTCCCAACCCGGCCGCGAGCCGCTGCGGCTTTTCGCGTCGGGCGGGATGAGGACCTGGATGCCGCGGTCGACGATGTGCTCCATCTGCTGCTGGTGCCAGTAGCCGGCATCAGCGACGACGACGCCGGGCTGCTCGGTGAGGCCGGCGGCCTCGAGCTCACGCTGCACGGCGTCGAGCATCGGCTCCAGATGTCCGAAGTCCGGGGCCGCGGTCATCACCTCGGCGGCGATCACGATCTGGTGCTCGTTGGCGACGGCCTGAGCGTTGTAGCCCTGCAGAAACCCGCGACCGCGCGGGCCCTTGATGAGACGCGAGTCAGGGTCGCTGGTGTTCATCTGGCCCGGCGGCGTGGCCGGCGGCGTGTAGGGATCCGGGCGGCGGCCAAATCGCCGCCCGTCCTTCATGCGTCCTGAGCGATAGTGCTCGTAGGCGCGATTGGCCCGCACCTCCGCCGACAGTTCTTCGTCGAGGCGGCGCTTGGCGTCCTTCAGGCGCTTGGTGCGCTCGCGCGCGACCGGCCGCGCCTCCTTCAAGCGCTGCTCCTCCAGGCGGCGCTTGGCTTCACGCAGCCACGCGCGGCGGCCCTCCCCGGTGCGCAGCTGCTCGGGCAGCTCGTCGCCGCGCGCCTCGCCATAGAGCTCGTCTTCGGCGGCGTCGACGGCCTTGGCCTCTTCGAGGATCTCGCGCGCCAGCTGCTCGTAGTCGCGGTTGGCGTCGCGACTGGCGTTCGCGGGAACCTTGGTGCCATCGACCGCAATCACCCCGACCGTGGCCAGCCCCTGCTTGGCACAGAGCGAGAGGACCTCCCCGAACAATCCGGCGATCGCGTCCTGGTGGCGCGCAATGAACCGCGCGATCGTCGCGTGATCGGGCCGCTGCAAGCCCGCCAGGACCCGGAACGCGACGTCCTCCTCGCAGCACCGCTCGATCACGCGCGACGAGCGGATCCCGCGCGAGTACGCGTAGAGCAACAACGCCACCATCATCGCCGGGTCATACGCCGGCCGGCTGCGCCCATCGACGCGGTAGGCCGCGTAGAACGCCTCGAGATTCATCTCGCCGACAGCGTCGATCACAAACCACGCAAGGTGGTCCTCCGGCAGCCACTCGCGAACATCAGGCGGCAACAAGAACGACTGCTCACGATCACACGCCACGAACCGCTGTCCCATCACCAAATCCTCGAAGACCCGCCGGACACCACCCGACATACGCGACAGCCTCCGTCCGTTGCGGAAGCGCGAGCAAGCTTCGCGCGGCGTTCTGCCGCTCGCTACGAGCCACCTTCCGGCGGGCCGCGCCAGACATCGTCGTCGTAACCGACAAGGTCGCCGCTGATCACCCGATGTCCGCAATGGGGACAGGTCCAGTGCTCCGAACGAGCACGAGCCTCCGCGACCTCGCTCGTCGGAGCCAGCCTTGTCTCGGCCCATGACCGCCGCGCGCAGCTCGGGCACTCGACCTCGTAGCTGACTGGGCGCGCCAGGATGCTCTCTCCGAGTGCGCGGGCCTTGTCCGCTTCGAGCGCGAACCGGTATGGCGTCTGATCCTCGATCGTCACGCCAATTTCCGCATTCGCCACCGAGAGCGTGGCGGCTTCATCGTCTACCGATGCAGCTAA
>DATKLF010000072.1:0-4647 GCA_035542555.1 Solirubrobacteraceae bacterium
AACTGCCGTCGATCTACTTCGCCCACGAGCGCTCGGTCTTCGAGCGCGACGGCATGCTGTACGCCGACGACGCGGCCGTCGAGCGCCTGCCCGGCGAGCAGCCGTTCACCGCGAGCGTGCGCTACCGCACCGTCGGCGACATGACCTGCACCGGGGCGGTGCGCAGCACGGCCGCCACGCTCGAGGCGGTCGTCGCCGAGATCGCCAGCACGCGCGTGAGCGAGCGCGGCGAGACGCGCGCCGACGACCGCGCGAGCGACGCGGCGATGGAGGACCGCAAGCGCGATGGCTACTTCTGAGGCCGTGCACGGCCTGCTGCGCGTGGCCACGTGCGGCTCGGTCGACGACGGCAAGAGCACGCTGATCGGGCGGCTGCTGCACGACACCCGGCAGATCGCCGACGACCAGCTCGACCACGTGCGCGACGTCAGCGCGCGGCGCGGCACGGAGCTCGATCTGGCGCTGCTGACCGACGGCCTGCGCGCCGAGCGCGAGCAGGGCATCACGATCGACGTCGCCTACCGCTCGTTCGAGACGGCGCGCCGGCGCTTCATCCTCGCCGACTGCCCCGGCCACGAGCAGTACACGCGCAACATGGTCACCGGCGCGTCGACCGCGGACGCGGCGGTGCTGCTCATCGACGCGCGCCACGGCGTCGTCGCGCAGACGCGCCGCCACCTCGCGATCGCCGCGCTGCTGCGCGTCCCGCACGTGCTCGTCGCCGTGAACAAGATGGACCTCGCAGGCTGGGAGGAGGCACGCTTCCGGGAGATCGCCGGGGACGTGCGGGCGCTCGCCGAGACGCTCGGGCTCGACGACGCGACCTGCGTGCCGGTGAGCGCGCTGGCGGGCGACAACATCGTCGCCCCGTCGGCGCGCATGGCCTGGCACGAGGGCCCGCCGCTGGTCACGCAGCTTGAGGACCTCCCGCCCGAGTCGGGCGACCCGCACGGGCCGCTGCGCTTCCCGGTGCAGTTCGTGATCCGCCCGGCCGGCGGCACAGGCGGGGGCCGGCGCTACGCAGGGCGCATCGCGCGCGGGACGGTGCGCCCTGGGGACGAGCTCGTCGTCCTGCCCTCCGGCGAACCCGCGGTGGTCGCCGCGGTCGAGACGCTCGACGGGCCGCTCGAGGCGGCCGCGGCGCCGAGCTCGGTGTCGATCGTGCTCGACCGCGAGGTCGACGTGGCGCGCGGCGACGTGCTGTGCCACGCCGCCGGGGCACCCCTGGCGGCGCGCGAGCTCGAGGCGACGGTGTGCTGGATGAGCGACCGCCATCTGCGCCCGGGCGCGCGGCTGCTGCTCAAGCACGGAACGCGGACGACGCGCGCGATCGTCGCGGACGTGCGCGAGCGGCTGCACCTGCAGACGCTGCTCGGCGCGCCGGCACCGGATGGCCTCGCGCTGAACGACCTCGGCCGGGTGCTCGTGCGCGTCGCAGACCCGCTGCCCGCCGACCGCTACGCCGACAGCCGGGCGGCGGGCGCGTTCGTGCTGATCGACGACGCCACGAACGACACGGTCGCGGCCGGCATGGTCACGGCGACGACGGACTGAGCGCCGGCGCGGGCGCCCCCGCGGGCGTGGACGCTGCGGCCGGCGCCGCCTCGGGGTCGCGCGCCCGCACGCGGCCGAGCGCGATCGCGGCGAGGCCGGCGGCGGCGGTCGGGATCGCCATCAGGACCCAGGCCTGCTGGAAGGCCGCGACGACCTCGCCCGGCGCAGGGGTGCCGACGACGGCGATGAGGATCGAGATGCCGAGCACCGCGCCGATCTGCCGCGCGCAGGACTGGATCGCGCTGCCCGTTGCGAAGCGCGACGGCGGCAGTTCGGCGACCGCGGCGCTGCCCCAGGCCGAGAAGCTCAGGCCGACGCCGGTGCCCGTGAGCAGCATCCACGGCAAGAAGTCGGCGACGTAGTCGGGGTGCGCCGAGGCGTGCACGGCGAACATCACGCAGCCCAGTGCGAAGAGCAGCCCGCCCGGCAGCGCGACCACGCGCTGGCCGTGGCGGTCGGCGAGCCGCCCGGCGAGCGGCGCGCTCAGGGCGGCCATCAGCGGGCCGGGGGTGACGGCGAGGCCCGCGTGCAGCGCCGCGTAGTGCCAAACCTCGGTGAGGAACAGCACGTTGCACAGCAGCAGGGCGTAGAACCCCAGCGCGAACAGCGACGCGCCCAGGACGGCGACCGAGAACGAGCGGGTGCGGAACAGGCGCAGGTCGACGATCGGAGCGCGCACCCGGCCGGCGCGGATCACGAAGACGACGAGGAGCGCGACGGCGCCGGCGATCGAGAGGGCCGTGCGCAAGTCGTCCATCCCCCACGCGGGCTCCTTGACGATCCCCAGCGACAGCAGGCCGACGCCGCCGATGAGGAGCAGGATGCCGAGCACGTCCGAGAGCGGGCCGGACGTCGCCTCGCGCGACTCGCGCAGGATGCGCCGCGCCGGGATCAGCGCGGGAAGGCCGATGAAGAGGTTCACGAAGAAGACCCAGCGCCAGCCGGCGGCGTCGACGAGCAGGCCGCCGAGCGCCGGCCCGGTCGCGGCGGCCACCGCGCCCGTCGCACCCCACAGCGACGTGGCGGTCGCACGCTGCTCGAGCGGGAACTCGGGCAGCAGGAGCGCCAGCGAGCTCGGGACGAGCAGCGCCGCACCGGCGGCCTGCACGACGCGTGCGGCGACGAGCACCGGAACGGTTGGCGCCAGGCCACAGGCGACCGACGCGGCGATGAACAGGCAGGTCCCCGTCAGGAAGATCCGCCGGCGCCCGACGCGGTCGGCGAGCCGGCCGGCGGGCACGAGCAGCGCGGCGAAGACGATGTTGTACGCGTTGAGGATCCACGACAGCGACGCGAGCGAGGCATCCGGGAACGAGCCGCGGATGGCCGGGAACGCGATGTTCACGATCGTGACGTCCAGGAAGCTCATGAAGACGGCGACGGCCGTGACGAGCAGCACCTTCCAGCGACGTTCCATGTGCGGGACGCTAGCACGTCAGTTGCTTTATGCAACTTACTATCTGGTCAGCGCCCGCAACAGCAGCTCCACGGAGCGCTCGAGCTGCGGCAGCGTCGCGTCGCCGACGCGCGTCACGCCGGTCTCGCGGTTGAGCCAGCCGTTGACCTCGGCGTGGCTGGAGCGGTCGCGCCGCGCGAGCTCGGCGACGAGGCGGTGGCGCTTGTCGCGCAGAATCGCCCGCCGCTCGTAGGCGGGCAGTGCGCCGGGATCCGGCGCGGGCGCGACGGCGGGCGGGAAGGCCGCGACCGCCGGTGCTGCCACGGGCGCGGGCCCGCCACCGGCCGGGCCGAAGAGCGCGAGCTGCGGAGCGACGTCGGCGGCGACCGGGACGAACGGCTCGGCCTCGGTGGGCTCGCTCTCGCGCCGCACCTCGAGGCGGTCGAGCGCCTCGGGGTCCTCCTCCCCTGGTGGGCGCAGCACGTGGCGCAGCTCGGACTCGACGTCGGAGGCGTGCGCGCGCAGCACCGGGTCGGCGGGCAGGTACACCCAGCTCGGCTCGATCGACCGGCCGGGGATCGTGCGCACGAAGCGGCCGGCGATCTGGCGGAAGACGAGCGGCGTGCGGGCCGCCGTCGCGTACACGCCGATGCGCAGCCGCGGGATGTCGACCCCCTCGCTGACCATGTTCACGGCGACGAGCCAGCGCTCACGCGAGGTCGTGAACGCCGCGAGCCGCTCCGCCGCGCGCGGGTCGGTGTGCAGGACCACCACGGGCGGGCGGCCGGTCACCTCGCGCAGCACCTTCGCGACCGCTCGCGCGTGCGCGGCGTCGGCCGTGATGGCCAGAGCGCCCGCGTCGGGATGGCCGTCCGCGCGCAGGCCCTCCAGGCGCGCGTGCGCCGCGGCGAGGATCCGCGGGAGCCCATCCGGCAGGTCGACCGAGATCGCCGTCCGGTAGCGCCGACCGGCCTCGCGGCCGGTCAGCGCGTCGGCGAACGAGGCTTCGACGACCTCCTCACCGCTGCGCCACTGCAGCACGCCGTCATACGGGATGAACGCGATCGGCCGGCAGATGCCCTCGCGCACGGCGTCGGCATAGGTGAACGAGACGTCCGGGACGGCGACGCCGTCCTCGTAGCGCATACCCGGGATCGCCGCCTGGTCCGAGCGAAACGGCGTGCCGGAGAGCAGCAGCCAGCGGTCGCGCACCGCGCCGAACGCCGCCAGGAACCCTTCGCCCCACGCCAGCTCGTCGCCCAGGTGGTGGGCCTCGTCGGCGATTACGAGCGTGTCCCCCGCGACCTGGCGCGCCCAGCGCGCCCCGGCCTGGGCGACGCGCGCGTACGTGACGGCGATCCCGTGGAAATCGCCCGGCGGGCGCGGGTCGTCGGCGTCGGGCTGCAGGTGGACGCCCAGCTGCGCGCCCGCCTGCGCCCACTGACGCGTCAGCGGGCCGGTCGGGCAGATCACCGCGACGCGGCGCACGCGGCCCGCCCGGAGCTGCTCGCGCGCGAACTCGAGCGCCGGGCGTGTCTTGCCCGCCCCGGGCGCCGCCGCGATGAGGAACGGCCCCGCCGTCGAGTCCGCCCACGTGCGCATCGCCACGAGCGCCCGCGCCTGCCACCCCCGCAGCGGCGGGGCGGCGGGCTGGCGGGACGGCGGCGGCACGGACGCGGCATCCTGCCCAGCGCGCC
>DATKLF010000073.1:0-12545 GCA_035542555.1 Solirubrobacteraceae bacterium
CTGGAGATGGCGCGCTTCTGGGACAGCCAGGTCGGCAACGAGGACCTGGGGCGCGGCCCGCGCGGCAGGCGCGGACGCCGGCGTCACGGCGGTCGCTGCGGCCACGGCCCGGGCGGCTTCGGCCCCGGCGAGTACGGCCCCAGCGGCCCCGAGTCCCGCGGCGAGCCGCGCGACGCCTAGCCGATGGCAGACAAGCAGATCACCGTCGCGGTGCCGGAGGAGCGCGTGCCGGAGTTCTACCTCTGGTTCGCGCACTTCCTCAGCGCGCCCGCCGGGAGCGAGCCGCCGCGCCACGTGCGCGGCGGCTTCGGTCACGGCCCGCGCTCGCGCCGCCACGGCCCGCCGGGCTTCGGCCGCCCCGAGCGCAGCGCCTGGACGTCCGACGACGTCGAGGAGGCGCGCTGGCTGTACTCGCGCCTGTCCGACCCGGCGCGCGAGCTGTTCGACCTGCTGATCGACGACCCGGGCGCGCGCCACGCGGGCAATGAGCTCGCCTCGCGCCTGCGGCTGGACAAGGGCGCGCACGGCGTCGTCGGGATCCTCGCCTGGCCGGGGCGCTGGTGCAGCAAGCTCGGCAGAGAGTTCCCGATCACCACGCAGGCGCGCGAGGACGGCGGCACCGACTACAGCATGAGCCCCGAGCTCGCCGAGCTCTTCGGCCGCGCCCGCGCCAGCGCGAACGTCCCTCGCGGACACCGATAGGCGGCAGCGCGGGACGCTCGGCGGCGGGGGGGCGGCCGGGGGGATACGGTGCGCGCGTGCCGCCGACAGCCCAGCACGCTTCGTATGACGCGGTCGTCGTCGGCGCCGGCCACAACGGGCTGGTAGCCGCTGCCTATCTGGCGCGCGCCGGGCTGCGCACGCTCGTGCTCGAGCGCCAGGACCACGTCGGCGGGCTCGCGATCTCGCAGGAGCCGTTCGCCGGGGTCCCCGCCCGACTGTCGCGCTACGCCTACCTCGTCAGCCTGCTGCCGTCGAGCATCGTGCGCGAGCTCGGCCTCGGCCTGCGGCTCGCACGCCGGCCGATCGCCTCGTACACGCCCGCGGGTGACGGCGGGCTGCTCGTCGCCGGCGACGACGCGGCGCGCACCGCGCGCTCGTTCCGCGCGCTGACCGGCGACGATCGCGCGCACGACGCCTGGACCGCGTTCTACGCACGGATCCGCCGGCTGGCCGAGGCGCTCGCGCCGACCCTCACCGAACCGCTGCGAACGCGCGCCGACGCGCGCCGCCTGGTCGGCGACGAGGAGCTGTGGGAGATGGTCTTCGAGCGCCCGATCGGCGAGGGGATCCGCGCGGCCTTCGACGACGACCTCGTGCGCGGCGTGGTGGCGACCGACGCGCTGATCGGGACCTTCGCCGACCTCGAGGGCGAGGGCCTGCTCGCGAATCGCTGCTTCCTCTACCACGTGATCGGCAACGGCACGGGCGAGTGGGACGTCCCGGTCGGCGGGATGGGCGCGGTCTCCGCGGCGCTCGAGCACGCCGCGCGCGCGGCCGGGGCCGAGATCCTGACCGGCGCGCGGGCGACCGCGATCGACCCCTCGGGCGCGGTCTCCTTCGACGGGCCCCGTGGGCACGCGACGGTGCGCGGCGGGCACGTGCTGTGCGGCGCGCCGCCGGCGACCCTCGCGGCGCTGCTCGGCGAGGAGCCCGGCCCCGCGCCACAGGGCGCCCAGCTGAAGGTCAACATGGTGCTGCGCCGGCTGCCGCGCCTGCGCGACCCCCACGTCGACCCGCGCGAGGCGTTCGCGGGCACCTTCCACGTGGCCGAGGGCTACGAGCGCCTGCAGGCCGCGCGCCTTGAGGCCGCGTCAGGGCGGATCCCCGACCCGGTGCCGTGCGAGCTGTACTGCCATTCGCTCAGCGACCCGACGATCCTCGGGCCGGAGCTGCGGCGCGCCGGGGCGCAGACGCTGACGCTGTTTGCCCTGCACCTTCCCGCGAGCCTGTTCCGCGAGGACGAGGACGCAGCCCGGCGGCGGGCGCTCGAGGCCGTGCTCGAGTCCGTCGACGCGGTGCTCGCCGAGCCGCTGCGCGGCTGCCTGCTGGAGGCGCCCGACGGCACGCCGTGCATCGAGGCGCGCACGCCGCCGGACCTCGAGCGCGACGCGGCGCTGCCCGGCGGCCACATCTTCCATCGCGACCTTGCCTGGCCATTCGCCGAGGACGACGAGCAGGCGGGCGCCTGGGGTGTCGAGACCGGGCATGAGCGCGTGCTGCTGTGCGGCGCCGGCGCCCGGCGCGGCGGGGGCGTCAGCGGCATCCCCGGCCACAACGCCGCGATGGCGGTCCTCAGTAGCCGAGCGTCTTGTAGCTGATGCGCCTGCAGCCGTGCAGGCTGTAGCCGCGCCGGCTGTGGCGGCTGAGGAAGACGGTCACGTTCGGCGAGCTGCAGGTGATCGAGCCGTGCCCGAAGTGCGCGTGGACGATGTCCGGTCCGCCGCCGGTCACGATCGTGTTCCAGCCGTGGCTTGCGTAGATGAAGTCCTTGCCGGGACCGCCGTAGAGCCGGTCGACCTGCGCCGTGGGCTGTCCGCTGGGCTTGTAGTCGCCCCAGATCACGTCGCCCCAGCGCGAGGCGTGGATCGTGTCGTTCCCGTGGCCGCCGAGCAGCTCGTTGTGGCGCGGCGCGTCGGCGACGACGACCGGGTGCTTGCAGTTGACATCGCGCCTGTGGCAGTGGCGCGGCAGCCCAACGCACGAGGAGTCCTGGTGCATCCCGTCGCAACGGTACGCCGGGTCCGTGCCGTCGAACGGGTCGTGGCCCGGGCGGGCGTCGAGCGGGCGGTTCTGGTCGAGCTTGTTCATCAGCAGCATGCCGTTGATCTGCGGCCAGCCGGCATGGCTCGTGTTGGCGGCGGCGGGCAGGACGCCGAGCGCCGAGGCGGTCGCGCACGCGGCCAGCGCGGCGATCAGCAGGCGAAGGGTGCGGGTATGGCGGTGGAGCGGCATCCGTGCAGCGATCGGGTCGACGTTCCGGGCATCGGCCACCTTGGCCGCTTGGGCGAGCGCCGGGGTCGCGGCGTCCGTCATCCGTCCGCTTTGGGGCCTCCGCGCGGTGCGGAGGCTGTGCACCGGTTTTCGGTTCAGCGGCGGACCCGAACGAACGTCCAGCGCCACCGCGACTTTCCGTGCGCCGGTGGGTTCGTGCCGGGCGTCACCCCCACAGCGCGTGCCCCGGGAGGAGCCGCGCACGGACGCAAAGGACGCACTCCATGCCTCGTTTCCGCCTCATCCTGGCCCTGAGCCTCGTCGCGGCGCTCGCGCTGCCCGCCGTCGCGAGCGCGCACTTCGGCCACCGCGGGTTCTTCCGCACCTATCCGCACGCGACGATCCTGTGCGCGGCCGTCGCGAACGGCCACGCGCCGAAGGGCCTGCAGGGCCAGACCGACAAGGTCACCGCGGCCTGCAACCAGCTCAACACCGACTTCACCAACGCGCAGAACGCCTTCAACGCCGGTGTCGCTCCGCTCAAGCAGCAGGCGACCGACGCGCTGAAGAACCTGCGCACGACGTGCCAGCAGGCGTACGCGAACAATGACCCCGCCACCTGCAAGGCCGCGCGCCAGAGCACCCGCACGACGCTCCAGGGCCTCTGGCAGCAGCTCAAGACGCTCAACCAGACCTACCACACCGCCGTCGACACGGCGCGCAAGACCTTCTGGGCGACGATCAAGTCGCTGCGCGGCAGCTCGAAGGTGACGCCGGACACGACCACCGGCCCGGCGCCGACGACGACGCTCCCCGCGCCCTCGCAGGCGAACGGCTGAGCGCAGCCGCAGTCGGCATGAATACTCGCGGGGCGGCCGGCAGCGGCCGCCCCGCTGTCGTTCGGGCGCTGGTCAGTTGACCTGCGCCCCGCCGCGGGTGATGAGCACCTTCAGGCGCGACCCGCGGTAGGTGTGGTCATGTGCGGCGCACCCGGATGAGAACCGCAGCGCCGCGCGGTCCACGTGGACCTCGTAGTAGCTGGCGAACAGCGTCAGCGTCCCGCGCGTCCCGACGGCGCACGCGTCGTCGTCGCTGCCGCTCACGACGAGCGGCAGCACGAGCTCGACGCCGAGCTTCCCCAGGCGCGTGACGTGCCCGGTGAGCCGCGCCGGGCGCGACGTCAGGCGCGCCACGACGTGGCGCTCGGCCACGCCGCCGCCCGAGTCCTGATGGCAGACCGCGCCGTGCGCGCGACCCGCCGTCCACGTGCCGTGGCCGTGCGTGTACGACGTCGTGATCCCCTTGTGGCCGCCGACGGGCAGACCGCTGACCGAGAAGGCCCATTGGACCGCGCCGCCCGACGGGAGCGTGGCACCGAGCGGGCACGCCGGCTTGGCCACCGCCGGCGCGGGCGCCGGCAGGAGGGCCGCCCAGGCGGCGGCCGTCGCGGCGAGCGCGAGCAGGACAGGCCGCGCGCTGTCACGCCGAGGACCGGTGCCGCGCTCGCGCGCCATCGACGCATCCTCGCGGCCGGGCCGGACGCGGTCAACCGCGGCGGTCAGTGCGCGTGCGCGTGCTCTGCGGGCGGCGCGCCCCCGGGCTCGAGCCAACGGCCCGGGTCGGCCTGGAAGCGCTGGCGGCAGTGCTCGCCGCAGAAGTAGAAGGTCCTCCCATCGTGCACGGCGCGCAGCGCGCTTGCGCGGTCGACGGTCATCCCGCAGACGGGATCGGTCGCCCCGCGCCGCGCCGTCAGCCAGAAGAGCGCGCCGAAGACCAATGTCGCCAGCACGTTGAGCACGAGGTGGCGGTCGGCGTGGACCGCGCCGAAGACGTCGGTCGTCGACGGCCGGCTGGTCGGGACGAGCCCGAGCGCGCTGAACACGGCGTCGATGATGAGCGCGGCGAGCACCATCGTCACGAACATCAGCGCGACGATCCGCCAGGCGAAGGCGCCGCCGTAGTACTTGCGGTAGATGAGGATGATCGGCAGGACGATGAGATCAGCGAAGATGAACGCCATCACACCCGCGAAGCTGATCCCCCCCGACCACAGCACCGCCGCCAGCGGGATGTTGCCGACCGAGCAGACGAAGCTCAGCACGGCGATCACGGGGCCGATCAGCGCGCCCCAGACGGCCTGCACCACCGGCGGCGCGCCGGTCAGGAAGAGGCTGTTGAAGACGTCGTTGCCGAGCTGCGCGACGAGCCCCGCGAGCAGGAAGCCCAGCCCGATCTCCTTGTAGAGCATCTGCCAGTCGCCGCGGAAGTTGTGCGCGACGTCCGACCACGCGGCGACCGACGTCAGGCGCTCGCGCCATCCCAGCTGCCGGCTCGCGCTGTGGTGCTGGTGGCCCGTGTCCGCCCGCTGCGCGTGCACGCGCGCGGCGCGCTCGAGCCGCGGCGAGACGAACAGTCGCAGCATCAGCGCCATCAGCACGATCATCACCAGGCCGCCGAGGTACTCGGCCAGCGTGAACTTCCAGCCCAGCAGGACCCAGAGCACCAGGCCGAGCTCCCAGACGAGGTTCGTCGAGGCGAACTGGAAGGCCAGCGCCGAGGCAGCGGACGCGCCCTTCTGGAAGAGGCTCTTCGCGATCGCGACCGCCGCGTAGGAGCACGAGGACGACGCCGCGCCCAGAGCGGTCGCCCACGCGATCGGCCGCGGGCCGCGGCCGCTCATCGCGCCCTCGATGCGCTCGCGCGGGACCCATGCCTGCACGACGGCGGAGATGAAGAAGCCGAGCACGAGCGCCCACCAGACCGCCCACGCCATCAGCGCGGCGTCCTTCAGCCCGCCGAGGAGCACATCAAGCGCACCGCCCATCTCGGGCACCGTAGCGAGGCGCCCGCGGGGACCTGGGATGCACGCGTGGGAGACTGCGCCATGGCCACCGCCGCCGTCCCGGCGCGCCAGCGCCTCGCGTTGATCGCGGCGATCATGGGCTCGTTCGTGGCAGGGCTCGACGCGACCGTGGTGAACGTCGCGCTCCCCGCGATCGAGCGAGACCTGGGGGGCGGGCTCGCCGGCCAGCAGTGGGTCTCGAACGCCTACCTGCTGACGCTCGGCGCGCTGATCCTCGTGGGCGGCTCGCTCGGCGACATCTACGGCGAGCGGCGCGTGTTCGCGCTCGGCGTCGCCGGCTTCGGTGCGGCGTCGCTGCTATGCGCGGCCTCGCCGACGATCGGCGTCTTGACCGCGGCGCGCGCGATCCAGGGTGTGTTCGGGGCGCTGCTGGCGCCGAGCGCGCTGGCCGTGATCGTGATGGCCTTCGCGCCCACCGAGCGCGGCCGTGCGATCGGCTCATGGACCGCGTGGTCGGGGATCGCCACGGTCATCGGGCCGTTCGTCGGCGGCTGGCTGATCGACGCCGCCTCGTGGCGCTGGATCTTCGCGATCAACCTCCCGTTCGTGCTCTGCACGCTGATGCTCGTGCGGATCGCGATCCCTGCGCACGAGCCGGGCACGCCGCGCCGTCGGGTGGACTGGGTCGGGGCGGCGCTCTGCGCCGCCGGGCTGGCCGGCCCGGTCTACGCGCTGATCAGCGAGCCGCAGGCGGGGTGGGGCTCGCCGCGCGTGGTGATCCCGCTCGTCGCGGGTGCCGCGGTGTTCGCGGCCTTCCTGCTGCGCGAGACCCGCGTCGCCGATCCGATGCTGCCGCTCGGTCTGTTCCGGCGGCGCAACTTCGCGGTGGGCAACGTCCAGACGCTGTCGATGTACGGCGGCCTGGGAGTCACCTTCTTCTTCCTCGTGCTGTTCCTCCAGCAGGTCGCCGGCTACGACGCGTTGCAGGCCGGCCTGGCGACGCTGCCGTCGACGCTCGTGATGTTCGCGCTCTCCAGGCGCTTCGGCGCTCTCGCCGACCGCTTCGGTCCCCGGGCGTTCATGGGCGGCGGGCCGATCGTGGCGACGGCCGGCCTGCTGTGGTTTACCCGCATGCCGGCGGACGTGCGCTACGCGACCGACGTGCTGCCCGGGCTGCTCATCTTCTCGCTCGGCCTGGCGATGACGGTCGCCCCGCTGACGGCGACCGTGCTCGCGGACGCCGATGCGTCGGAGGCGGGGATCGCCTCGGGCGTCAACAACGCGATCGCGCGCGTCGCGGGGCTGGTGGCGATCGCCGCCCTGGGAGCGGTGGTTGCGGGCACCTTCAGCGCTTCGGTCGATCGCGCACTGGCGGGGGTGCCGCTCACGCCCCGCGCGCATACCGCCGTCGCGCAGGCCGAGCGGCAGACGTTCGCCCAGGCGGACACCGCCGGGCTTCCGCCGGTTGAGGCTCGCGTGGTAAGCGGCGCCGTGCGGCGCGCGTCGGTGCGCGCGTTCCACACGGGCATCGGGATCGCAGCGGCGCTGGTGGCGCTCGGCGGCCTGGTCGCACTGGTGGGGGTCGTCAACCCGCGGCGCGAGGTCGTGGCCGAGGGCTGTGCCGGTGGCCAGATCGTCGGCATGCCGCGCGATGTCGGCGAGTGCTGGGAGGCTGGCGAGGGCCTGCCGGTCGCCGCGCTGCCGTAGCGCGGGGCGATGGCGTGCGCGGCGTACCATCCGCCGTGAATCTCCAACCCCGCGACGAAGGAGCCCCGCATGGCCATCGATCCCAAGCACACCGCCGTCGTGCTGATCGAGTACCAGAACGACTTCACCTCCGAGGGCGGCGCGCTGCACGGCGCGGTCCAGGACGTGATGGAGCGCACCGGCATGCTCGAGAACACGCGCCGCCTGGTCGAGGCCGCGCGTGCGGCGGGCGCGACGATCGTGCACGCGCCGATCACGTTCGTGCCCGGCTACGGCGAGATCTCCTCGCACCCCTACGGGATCCTCAAGGGCGTCGTCGACTCGACGGCCTTCGTGAAGGGGGAGTGGGGCGCGCAGATCGTCGACGCCCTGGCGCCCCAGGCCGGCGACATCGTCGTCGAGGGCAAGCGCGGGCTGGACACGTTCGCGACGACCAACCTCGACTTCATCCTGCGCGCGCGCGGCATCACGACGATCGCGCTGGGCGGCTTCCTCACGAACTGCTGCGTGGAGTCGACGATGCGCACCGGGTACGAGAAGGGCTACGACGTGATCACGCTGTCGGACTGCGTGGCCGCCACGTCGGCCGAGGAGCACGAGAACGCGATCCGCTACGACTACCCGATGTTCTCCGAGGTCATGACATCGGAGGCGTTCACCGAGGCGCTTCAGGGCGCCGCCGTCGCGGCCGGCTGAGGCCGGGACGTCGGCGCCGGCTGCGATCAGTTGCACACGCCACAGCGCCCGCCTGCGCACCCGCAGGCGGGCAGCGCGGTGCCCGGGGCGCGGGGGCCCCAGCGGCGCACCCACGCCAGCGCCGCCGGCTCGCTGCGGTCGGCGCCGCCGGGCCAGCACTGCGCCCGGATGCGGGCGATCAGGCTCGCCGTGGTCGCCTCGTCGCGGGCGGCGACGGAGGCGATGTGCTCGTGGATCGGATCGTCGGCCATGGTGTGTCGGGTCGCAGGGGCGGCGCAGTGTACGACGTCCCGAGAACGCATCGGCCGGATGGGGCCTGCACTGAAGTCCGCCAGGGGCGCCGGAGCCGTCCGGACGCCGGCGCCGCTGCCGGGGGTCAGGCGCGCTGCGGGACGCGCCCGATCGCCTCCTGGTACATCGTCATCTGGCGGGCGACGCCCTCGTTGGTGTACCCGTCGATGTGCCGCAGGTCGTCGACGATCAGCGACGCGTCGACGACGTTGCGCTGCCACTCGGTGTCCTCGCGCAGCGCCGCGATCTGCTCGGCGCTCCCCTGCACGCAGATGAACCCGTTGATCGAGCCGTTCGGCGAGAGCAGCGCGACGTCGAACCGCTCGATCCTCCCGTCCTGCTGCATCCGGCCGAGCAGGCCGAGCGCCTCGTTGAACACCTCCAGGCCGCGCTCCTCGGCGCCGCGGACGGGCGTTCCCCACTGGATGTACAGCAACCGGTCGGCCATGCCGACTCCTTCCAGTCACGGCCCGACCCGGACGATCGGGCCTACCGCGACTGTGCCACGCGGCGAGCGGCGGCGCAACCGGCGCTCCGGGCGCGGGCCGACGGGAGTAGCATTCCCACCCGCATGCCGCTCGTCGCCTGCGCCACCCACTGGTACACCGCAGCCCTTTTCCTGGCGCCGCTGGCGCTGATCGGCGGCGGCCTGTGGCTCAGCGGCCGGCGCGAGGACCGCCGGCGCGAGATGGCGAAGCGCTCCGCCCAGGAGCCGGAGCCGCGCGTCGAGCACGCGCACCGCGCGGCGTTGAGCGACCGCTGAGCCGCGCCCGGCTCACGAGCGGCTCGACGGCTGCGCGAGCAGGCGATCGACGAGCCGGCGCGTCGCCGGATCGGTCGGGTCGATGCCGCCCTGCCAGGTTCGCACCAGGCGCCCGTGACGATCGAGCAGGACGCTCGTGGGCACGCCGACCGCGCGGAAGCGGTTTGAGAAGTCGTTCGACGTGTCGCTCCAGATCGGCATCGTGAGCCGGTATTGCGCGGCCACGCCGCGCGCCGCGCGCGAGAAGCCGTCCGAGTCGAGGTCGACGGCCACGATCTGCAACCCGTCGCGGCTGCGCTGGCGGTAGAGCCGCTCGAGCTTGGGGAGCTCCTCCCGGCAGGCGGTGCACCAGCTCGCCCAGCTCGAGAGGATCGCGGGCCGCCCGCGCAGTGCGACCGTCGAGACCGGTGCGCCGTCCACCGACTGCGCGCTGTAGCGGACCGGCTCCCTGCTCGCGGGCCGGTCCTTGACGAGGACGGCGCACCCGCACACGCCGACCGATGCCGTGAGCGCGGCGAGCAGCGCTGCGGCCCCGCGGGCGCTCATGCGTCGAGCTCCAGCCGGCGCGCGCGCAGCGAGGTCCCGTCGTTCCAGACCTCCACGAGCGTCCCCGGCAGCGTGGCGAGCTGCGGGTAGGCGCCGGACATCTCCGCGGCGGGAACCTCGCGCACGCGCCCATCTGGCGCGATCGCGTAGACCTTTACCGCGTTGGGCGCCTTCAGCTCGTTGCCCGAGGCGTCGAACTCGCCGTGCCCCACGGTCGCGGTCCATGCCGTCCCCGTGTCGTCCAGCGCCAGCGTGGCGTTGTTCTCGTTCGGGGCCACGGGGTGACGCTCGACCGGCACGGGCGCGGAGAACGACCCGTCCCCTCGGCGGGTGGCGTACCAGTACCCGGCGCGGCCACTTGCGCCGGTCCACCACGCGACATGCTCGAGTCCGTGGTCGTCCACGGCGACGGCCGGGCCCACGCTCGGGCAGTGGTGCAGCAGGAAGTGGTCATCGTGCACGTGCTGCGGCGCGGTCCAGCCGGCAGCCGCGTCCTGCACGACCGCGATGTCGCGGATGTCGGCGCGCGCCGTCCCGTGCTGCCAGTCGCGCAGCGCGAAGGCGGTCCGGCCGTCGACGGTGTAGCCGTACGGTTCGCAGCAGACGCAGCTCGTCCGGTCGACGACGACCGGGGCCGCGAACGTGCGCCCGCCGTCGCGGCTCGTCGCGACCAGTGCCCGCGCCGCGTCCCGCCCGACTGCGCGGTGGCGCGGGTCGAAGACCGGCAGGTAGTCGAGCCAGAAGGCCGACACGGTGTGGCCGTCCGGCGCGACCGAGAGCGCGCCGAACGCGCTTCCCCCGCGGCGCTCCGTGGTCACGGCCACGGGCGTCGTGAACGTCCGTCCCGCGTCGTCCGAGCGCGCGAGAACCTGCCAGGAGGGGTTCGAGTAGGCGTTCTTCGGATCAAGCAGGTGCGCCAGGTCGAAATGCGTCCAGGTGACGTACACGCGCCCGGCATCGTCGACGCGCAGCGACGGCATGCCGGCGCCGTCGTCGTGGGCCATCCAGACGGGCGCGCCGAACGTGCGCCCGCCGTCGGTGGAGGCGGCGACGTAGACGCGCGTCTTCTCCCCGAGCGAGCGCGACCACGTGGCGTAGACACGCCCGTGGCGCGCGTCGGCGATCGCCGACATGAAGCTCGTGTTCCTCCCTGGAGCCACGCGCGCGGAGGCGCCGATGGTGCGGACGCCGGTGGCGGCGCGCCCGCCGGAGCCGCCGCAGCCGGTGAGCGCGGCGCCGGCCGTGAGCGCCGCGAGCGCCGCGGCGAGAGCGGAGCGGGGGACGAATGCTGGTGTCATGGGGACCTCGGTTGGTCAGGCGCGCACGACGATCGAGATGCGCCGCCCAGGGTGGAGCGTGCAGGTGCCGGTGTAGGTCCCGGCGCGGGCCAGGGCGCTCGTGAGCGTCTGGCCGGGGGAGACGAGGAACGGGCCGACCATGTGCGGCACGCTGTCGTGGTTGACCAGGCGGAGCGTGTCACCCACGTGCGCGACGATGCGGTCGGGGATGATGTTCACGCGTTGCCCTGCGGCGATGCGCGCCGCCGTCCCGCGAGGAACGTCGATGAGGATCAGGCGCCCGTGACGCGCGGGCCCGTCGTGCGCGTGCGTTTGCGTGAACGCGAGCACGCCCGCCGCGAGCAGCACCACGCCGCCCGCGACGAGCGCCCCCCGCGGCGCGATGCGGCGCCGCGAGGCTCGTCCCCCCGGATCCCGGTCAGCTCGAGCGCGCCGGCGCATCCACCTTCACCGTGCCCGCCTTCTGGAAGGTGAGCGTCAGCGGGACCGTCGCGCCCGCCGCGATCGGCTTGGCGAGGTCCATGAGCATCACGTGGTAGCCGCCGGGCTTCAGCGTCACCGAGCCGCCCGCGGGGATCGTGATGCTCGAGACCTCCTTCATCCCCTTCATGCCGCCCGACATCGAGCCGCCCGAGGTCGTCGTCTCGTGCAACTGGGCCTCGCCAGCCACCGAGGCGGGGACGCTCACGGCCGTGAGCGTGTCGCCGTCCGTGCTCGAGATGGTCATGTAGGCCGCGCCGTTCTTCTCCTGCGGC
Organism: Solirubrobacteraceae bacterium; assembly: GCA_035542555.1. Lineage (GTDB taxonomy): Bacteria > Actinomycetota > Thermoleophilia > Solirubrobacterales > Solirubrobacteraceae > F1-60-MAGs163. Next base: position 11,794 of record DATKLF010000073.1, read on the forward strand.
GCGGTCACGCGCGTCCACGGCGCGGTGACGGTCACGGGCTTGGCCGCCGCGGTCGTCGCGCTGCCCGTCGAGCTGCTGCTGCCGCACCCGGCGACGCCGAGCGCTGCGGCCACGAGGACCGCGGTCGTGATGGTCAGGTGTCTCATGAGCTGGATCTCCCGGTTCGAATCAGGCGGCGGCGTGTTCCACGCCGCTCAGGTGCTGGGCTGCGCCTCGCGTGCGAGCGCGGTGCGCAGGTCCGCCGCGATGTCAGCGGAGGCGGTGCCGAACGGCCACTCGACGCGCACGACCCCGTCCGGGCCCACGGCATAGACCTCGGCTGTGTGCGAGACGGAGTAGTCGCCGTGCCGGTCCTTGGGACCGATGTGGCTCCTGGCGCCGAACGCGCGCTCGGCCCGCCGCAGGGTGGCGGGTGAGGTCGTGCGCAGGGCGTGCCAGGACGCGAAGAAGTGACTCAGGTAGCCGTTGAGGACCTTCGGGGTGTCTCGATGGGGGTCGACCGTGACCATCGCCACGGCGACTCGGCTTCGCTGTGCCGGCGTCAGCCGTCCGAGCGCGTCGTGCAGGTCCGCGAGCGTCGTCGGGCAGATGTCCGGGCAGAACGTGTAGCCGAAGTACACGAGCAGCAGCTGCCCCGGCCGTGCGCGCAGCGCCAGCGGCGCCGGCGCGTGGCGCGCGACGTCGGGGAGCGCGACCGCACCCACCCGCTGCGGCGGGCTGCGGACGAAGCCGTGGAGCTGGTTGTCGGTGTC
>DATKLF010000074.1:0-47839 GCA_035542555.1 Solirubrobacteraceae bacterium
GTCGGCCTGGTCGAGTTGTGCACGCTATTCGGTGCCAACTCGACCCGCCCGACCCACGACCGGCGCGCTACCCCCGCGCGCCGCCGAACGCCTTGCGGATGAACCGCACGCTGAGGTCCTGGAGCTCGTCGTCGTGCTGGACCGAGCGGTGGTCGCCGCCTGGCACGACGACGAGCCGGCTGCGCTCGCACGCCGCGTGCAGCTCACGCGAGTGCTCCGCCGGCACCTGCTCGTCGCCCTCGGCGTGCATCAGCAGGAGCGGGCAGCTCAGCCCCTCGGCCGCCGCGAGCTCGTCGTGCTCGGCGAGGAAGGCGTCGAGCCCGGGCTCGGCGGCGCGGAACGTGAACGCGCCGGCGCGCAGCCCGCGGCGCAGCTGCGCGGCGCTCGCCGGGCAGATCGCGACGACGGCGTCCGCCCGGGCAGCCTCCGCACCGACCAGCGCGAGGTAGCCGCCCATGCTCGAGCCGCGCAGCGCGCGCGGCACGCCCGGCGGCAGCAGCTCGGCCATCGCCGCGATGTCGGCGGCCGCGCGGGCGTCGAGCGCGCCCTCGCTCGCGCCGTGACCGCGCTGGTCGAAGGCGACGGCGGCGAAGCCGTAGGTGCGGCAGCGGCGCGCGAAGTCGTAGTGCGACTCCTTGCACGAGCCCGCGCCATGCAGCACCACGACGCCGCCGCGGGGCGGTCCGGGCGGCAGGAAGAGGGCGTAGGCAAGGCCGTCGCGCGTGCCGATCTGCGTCGGCGGCTCGACGTTGACGGTGCGCACGGCGTGCCATGATGCGCCGCCGATGGCCGCCGCGCAACAGCTCTCGCACGTCTACCCGCTGGGAAGCCGGATCAACGAGCGCGGGCATCTGGAGATCGGCGGCTGCGACGCGATCGAGCTCGCCCGCGAGTTCGGCACGCCGAGCTACGTCGTCGCCGAGGACGACATCAGGGCGCGGGCCCGCGCCTTCCTGGAGGCCTTCCGTGCCCGCACCGACGACTTCGAGGTCGTGTTCGCGTCCAAGGCGTTCCCGTGCACGGCCGTCTACCGCCTGCTGTGGGAGGAGGGGATCGGCTGCGACGTCGCGTCCGGCGGCGAGCTCGCCCTGGCGCTGGCGGCCGGTGTCGACCCGGCGCGCATCCACTTCCACGGCAACGCCAAGCGCCGCGAGGAGCTCGCCTTCGCGCTCGACGCCGGGGTCGGTGACATCGTCGTCGACAACATGCGCGATCTGATCCTGCTCGAGGACCTCGTGCAGGAGGGAGGGCGCCAGCAGGTCTTCCTGCGGATCGCGCCCGGCGTGAGCCCGGAGACCCACCCGGCGATCTCGACGGGCGGCCCGAACACGAAGTTCGGCTTCGACCTCGCCCACGCGCCGGCGGCGATCGAGCGCACGCGCGCCTCCGACGCCGTCGATCTCGGCGGTCTGCACGTCCACATCGGCTCGCAGATCATGGACATGGCACCCTTCCGCACCGCGCTCGAGGCGCTCGTCGGGCTCGGCGACGTGCCGGCGTACAATCTCGGCGGCGGCCTGGGCGTCGCCTACCGCACGCACGACGACCCGCCGTCGATCGAGGACTACGTCGCCGCGAAGGTCGATGCGGTCAACGAGATCGCCGGCCCGGGTCACCGCATCATCGACGAGCCTGGCCGCGCGCTCGTCGCCAACGCCTGCGTGACGCTGTACGAGGTCCAGTCGGTCAAGCGCAACGTCGACACCTACGTCGCCGTCGACGGCGGCATGTCGGACAACCTGCGCCCGATGCTCTACGACGCGCGCTACGAGGTCCAGGTCGCGGAGCGCTTCGGCGGCGGCACCCGCTGCCACGTCGTCGGCAAGCACTGCGAGTCGGGCGACATCCTCGCGCGCGACGCGGATCTGGACGACCCGCGCGCCGGCGACATCCTCGTGATGCCGGCGACCGGCGCCTACGGTCACGCGATGGCCAACACCTACAACGGCGCGCTGCGCCCGCCGGTCGTGTTCGTCAAGGACGGCGACGCGCGCCTGGTGGTGCGGCGCGAGCGTCACGAAGATCTGCTGGCCCGCGATGTCTGAGGGGCGCGTCTTCCGGATCGGCCTGCTCGGCCGCGGTACCGTCGGCGGCGCGTTCGAGGCGCTCGTCGCCGAGCGCGCGGGGCGCATCGCCGAGATCACGGGCATGCGCCCGCAGGTTGTGGGCGTCCTGCGGCGCAGCGAGGGCGACTTCACGCAGATCCTCGAGCACAGCGACCTGATCGTCGAGGTCATGGGGGGGATCGAGCCCGCGCGCGAGTACGTGCTGCGCGCGATGGCCGCGGGCCGCCACGTCGTCACGGCGAACAAGCAGTTGCTCAGCCAGCACGGCGAGGAGCTGTGGGCCGCCGCGCGTGCGCACGGCGTGCAGCTGCGCTTCGAGGCCGCGGTCGCCGGCGTCGTCCCGGTGATCCGCGTCCTGTCCGAGTCGCTCGCGGCCGCCCGCGTCGAGCGCGTCCACGGCATCGTCAACGGGACGACGAACTTCATCCTCAGCCAGATGGCCGCGACCGGCGCGACGTACGCCGACGCGCTGGCCGAGGCGCAGGCGCTCGGCTACGCGGAGGCCGATCCGAGCGAGGACGTGAACGGCAGGGACGCCGCCGCGAAGATGGCGATCCTCGCCCGCCTGGCGTTCAACACGCCCGTCCACCTGGACGACGTCGTCTATGAGGGCATCGAGCACCTGACGGCCGATGACATGGCCTACGCGCGCGAGCTCGGGCTCGGGCTGAAGCTGCTCGGGACGGCCGAGCGGGTGGGGGAGGGGCGCCTGTCGGTGCGCGTGCACCCGGCGTTCCTCTACGGGGCGCATCCGCTGGCGAGCGTCGACGGCCCGTTCAACGCCGTGACGATCGAGTCGCAGGCGATCACGGAGATCACGCTCTCCGGCCCGGGCGCCGGCGGGCCGCAGACCGCGAGCGCAGTGCTGGGCGACGTGATCAGCGCGATGATCCCGCCGGCCTCCACGCCGGAGACGACCGACCGCCTGGAGATCGAGCGCGACGTCGAGTCCGCCTTCTACCTTCACCTGGAGGTCGCCGACCGTCCCGGCGTGCTCGCCCAGATCGCCCAGGTGCTCGGCCTACAGGGCGCGTCGATCAAGTCGGTCGTCCAGCAGGGACTCGGCGACAACGCGCGCCTGGTGATGGTCACCCACCCGCTGCTGGAGTCGCGCTTCTTCGTCGCGTGCGAGCTGATCGCCGGGCTCGACTTCGTGCGCGCGCGCCCGCGCGCGATCCGCGTCATCGACGAGCAGTTCACGGGCTGATGCCCGGCCTCATCGAGCGCTACCGCGACCGGCTCCCGTTCGCACCCGGCGACCCGGTCGTCAGCCTGCAGGAAGGCTCGACGCCGCTCGTTCCCGCCCCGCAGCTCTCCGAGCGCGTCGGCGCGCACGTCTGGCTGAAGATCGAAGGGGCCAACCCCACCGGCTCCTTCAAGGACCGCGGCATGACCTGCGCGGTCTCCGCCGCCGTGCGCGACGGCGCAAGCGCCGTCATCTGCGCCTCGACCGGCAACACCGCCGCGAGCGCCGCCGCCTACGCGGCGCGCGCGCAGCTGACCGGCGCGGTGATCGTGCCGGAGGGGAAGATCGCCACCGGCAAGCTCGCCCAGGCGCTGATGCACGGCGCACGCGTGATCGCACTGCGCGGCAACTTCGACCAGGCGCTCGAGCTCGTGCGCCGGCTGACCGCCGAGCACCCGATCGCGCTCGTGAACTCGGTCAACCCCTTCCGCCTGGAGGGCCAGAAGACGGCGGCGTTCGAGATTCTCGACGAGCTCGGCGCGATCGACGCGCTGTGCATCCCGGTCGGCAACGCCGGGAACATCACCGCCTACTGGAAGGGCTTCCAGGAGATGGGCGCCGCGCCGCTCATGCATGGCTTCCAGGCCGCCGGCGCCGCCCCGCTCGTGCGCGGGGAGCCGGTCTCCCAGCCGGAGACCGTCGCGAGCGCGATCCGGATCGGGAACCCCGCGCGCTGGGAGGAGGCGATGACCGCGATGCGCGACTCGCGGGGCGGGGTCGAGGCCGTCAGCGACGAGCAGATCCTCGATGCCTACCGCTACCTTGCGGCCCGCGAGGGTGTCTTCTGCGAGCCTGCGAGCGCCGCCTCGGTCGCCGGGCTGCTCGTCCACGGGCCGCCCGCGGAGGCCGAGCGGATCGTCTGCGTGCTGACCGGCCACGGCCTGAAGGACCCGCAGGTCGCCCTCGAGCAGTCAGGGGCGGTGGTCCCGTGCGAGCCGGACCTCGCCGCCGTCGAGCGTGCGGTGCTGGGGTAGTGCAGCGCCGCCGCCTCGTACGCGTCCCCGCGAGCTCGGCCAACCTCGGCCCGGGCTTCGACACGTTCAGCGCCGCGCTCGCGCTGCACACCGAGGTCGAGGTCCTCGAGACGCCGGGCACCTTCGCCGTCGAGACGAACCTGCCGATCGCGACCGACCGGCGCAACCTCGCGGTTCGCGGCTTCGAGCGCCTGCACCCGGCCGACGGCTTCACGTTCCGCATCGCGTCGGACATCCCGATGTGCGGGGGTCTGGGGACGAGCGCCGCTGCCTGCGTGGCGGGTCTGCTGGCCGCCGACAGCCTCTTCGAGCTGGGTGCCGACCTGCTCGGCCTCGGGACAGAGCTCGAGGGCCACCCCGACAACGTCGCCGCCGCGCTGCGGGGCGGGATCGTCGTCTGCGCCGACGGCGAGGCGGTGCGCTTCGATGTCCCCGACGGGCTCGAGGCGGTGCTCGTCGTGCCCCATGAGCACGTGCGCACCAAGGTCGCGCGCGCGGCGCTCCCCGCGCAGGTGCCGCTGCAGGAGGCGGTCTTCAACGTCGCCCACGGCGCGCTGCTGGTGGCGGGGCTCGCGACGGGGGATCTGGACCTCGTCGCGCGCGGCCTTGCCGACCGGCTGCACCAGGACCGGCGCGCGCACCTGTTCCCGCGCTCGGCTGAGCTTGTGGGCCGCGCGCGCGAGCTCGGCGCGATCGGCGCGACGATCTCCGGGGCCGGGCCCAGCGTGCTCGTCTGGACGCGCTGCGAGGCGACCGGCGCGGTCACGCAGAAGCTGGCCGAGATCACCGGGGACTGGGCCGAGGTCGTGCGCGCGCCGTTCGAGCCGGTCGGCGCCGACGTGCGCGCCCTGTAGAAGGCCTTTCAAAAAGCCGCGTCTCATTTCGAAACACCTTCTTAGCGCCCGCGGCCGGGCGTCAGGCGGCGCTCGCGGCGATCAGCTCGCTGATCCGCCGGCGCTGCGCGTCGAGGCCGAGCCGGCGCAGCAGCTCCTCGGCGACCTGCAGGTAGTCGGCGCCCAGGTCAGGGCGGTGCTCGAAGATCGAGACCGCGCGCTCGGCCGATTCGGCGTACGCGATCGATTGGCGCACGGTGTGCTCGAGCAGCTTGTCGCCGACGTGCTCCTTCAGGGACTCGTAGGCCTCGCGCGAGTGCACGGTGCGCATGTCGGCGATGTTGAAGAGCACGCCGAGCCACTCCAGCCCGGGGTTCAGGCTCTCGCGCGCGAGCTCGATCACCTCGAGCGCCTGCTCCACGCCCTGCAGCGCGAAGTACTGGGCCTCGCTGGAGATCAGCGCGTGGTCGGCCGCGACGAGCGCATTGACGGTCAGCAGGCCGAGCGCCGGCGGGCAGTCGACGAAGATCACGTCGTAGGCGCCGTCGACGTCCGCCAGCGCGCGGCGCAGCGTCAGCTCGCGCCCCATCTTCCCCGCGAGCGTCAGCTCGGCCTCGGCCAGACTCAGGTTGGCGGGGATGATGTCGTCGTGGATCGCCTCGGTGGCGCTGACGCGGCCGCCGAGCACGTCGCCGATCGTCGGCTCTGCCTCGGGCTCGACGTCGAAGTAGTCCGACAGGTTGCCCTGCGGGTCGAGGTCGACGGCGAGCACGCGCAGCCCGCTCTGGCGGAACGCCTCGGTCAGGTGGCGCACCGCGGTCGTCTTGCCGGTGCCGCCCTTCTGCGAGAGAACCGCGATCTTCAGCGCCATGTGGCCGCAGTCTAGTTCGACCTCGCCGGCGGCGCTGGCGACGTGGAGAGCGCCCGGTTCCTCAGCCGGACGCTCTCCGTTCCCTCTCCTCCGCGGGCCTCGCGGCCCGAAGTGGTCAACCGCCGGCGCTCAGGGCGGTGGCGCCGCCCCCGCGCAGCCCCGCCGCGGCCCGCTCTGGCGTCACGTCGACGAAGTGCAGCCGGTAGCGGCCCACGACGATCTCGTCGCCGTCTGCGAGCACACGCCACTCCACGCGGTCGCCGTTCACGAAGATCCCGTTGAGGCTGCGGTCGTCGAGCACCCGCACGCCGTCGGCCTGGCGCACGATCAGGGCATGCCGGCGCGAGACCGTCGGGTCGTCGAAGCGCACGTCGGCCGCGAGGCTGCGCCCGACCCGCGTCCACTCGCGCACGAGCGGCACGACCTTCGCGCCGCCGGCCTCGCGGTAGACGAGGTACTGCCCCGGCTGCTCGAGCTGGGGGGCTGCGGCCTCCAGCAGGTACTCGAGCTCGACGCTGCTGTCATCCGGTGTGGGGACGGCCCGCGTCTGCGCCGTGTGGGCCGAGAACAGCGAGGCGCGCGTGAAGCGCTCGCCCGCGCATCCGGGACACGGGGGCAGCGCATCGCCCGCCTCCAGCGACACCACGTAGCCGCAGCGCTCGCAGCGGAAGGACCCCATGCCGGCGAGAGTGCCTGAGACCAGAGACTCCATCGACCCGCTCTCCGTCATCCTGTCCTCGCTTCCTGAGCCCTTGGGGGGATCGAACTGAGGGTTCGAAGGCTCACCCGGATTGTACGGCTGGTGTCAATGTGCGATTGGGCCACCGTTCGCAAATTGCACGATTCCAGGCACCATGCAAGGACACGGGCTGCGCGTGCCGAAGAGGAGCACCGTGCTGCGTCCAATCCTTGGCATCTCCGAGCCCGACCTCGAGCGCGCGCTGCTGCGCAAGGGGGTCGACGCCCGCGCCGCCGGCGGCGAGGTGTGCAGCGACTGCGGCCGCCATCCGCTCGTCGGCGAACGGGTCCACGACTTCGGCGGCCGCGCGGTCTGCGCGCTGTGCCGCGACACGCATCCGGGGGAGCCCTCCGGCAGCCGGATCGTGCACCACGTCGAGCACGGCATCAGCGTCCGGCGTCTGGGCCTGCCGAGCGCCGCCTGACGCGCGCGTCCTTCGCTCAGGGCCGCGGTTAGACTCCGCGGCGCCGATGGACCCGTTCACGCTCGAGACGACGATCGCCCGTCCACGCGAGGTCGTCTTCGACTATCTCGCGGATCTCGCGAACCACCCGGAGTTCACCGACCACTTCCTGAAGGGCTGGCACATGACGCGCGAGGAGACCTCCGGCGTCGGTGCCGGGGGGCGCTTCGAGGCGGACCTGCCGTTCACGCGCTTCGGCTGGGGGGACTACACGCTCGTCGACGCGCAGGCGCCGCGCCGTCTGGTGTTCGCCGGGCGCGCCGGGAAGTTCAACCGGATCCGCACGGTGACAGTATTCGACCTGCGCGAGGGCTCCGGCGGCGCGACGCGCGTCGAGCTGACCGCCGAGACGCGCCCTGCGCTGGCGACCGACCACGTCCTCGAGTCCCTCGGCCAGCGCCGCGCGCTGCGGCGCGGATGGCGCAAGGCGCTGAAGCGGCTGCGCCTGATCCTCGAGGAGGATCGCGCGCGCGGGCCGCGAGCCACGATCGCGGGCGGGCCGCGCAAGCCCGCGACCGACTACTAGCTAGATGGCCGGCACCACGACACCGCGACGCAAGAGCGGCGCCTCGTGGCGCCGGATCACCACGCGCCGCACGCGGACGTGCCGCCTGGCACGCCGCGCGCACGACGCGAGGTGCCCGTCATCCGCGAATCACCGCCCCTTCGACCACGCCGCCGCGGAGCCGACCATCTAGACTTCCGCCGCTGTGACGCGCCGCCTTCTCCTCACCGCCCTCGCCGCGGCCGCCCTCGGGCTCGCCGCGTGCGGCAACAAGCAGGCCACGATCACGGCTGGGGACTCCGAGGCGGAGTTCGTGACGCTCGGCTCCATGCAGTACCAGGTGCAGCTCTCGCGCCAGCTGAACTCCTCGGACACTGGCGACCGCGCCCTGCTGATCGGCATCCCGCCCGCCGCCCGCGGCATCGGACCCAAGCAGGTCTGGTTCGGTGTCTGGGTGCGCGTCACGAACAAGTCCGGCACGCCGGCGCGCTCGGCCGACCAGTTCACGATCATGGACACGCGCGGGCGCACCTACCAGCCGGTCGCACTCCAGCCGGTGAACGCGTTCGCCTACCGGCCGTCCGTCGTCAAGTCGACCTATCCGACCCTGAACAGCGTTTCGAGCAACACCCCGCCCGGTGGGGCCTTCCTGCTGTTCAAGCTGCCGCTCGACGCGCTCGACTTCCGGCCGCTCAAGCTCGACTTCGCCAACTCGAGCGCGCCGGCGAAGATCTCGTCGGTCACGCTCGACGTCTGACGCCGGCGGAGGCGCCAGGGCCCCCGCGCTCAGTGGCGCTGCAGCGCCGTCGCGAGGATCTCGCGCGCGACGGGCGCGGCCGTGTCGCCGCCCGCGCCCGCCGAGACGAGCATCACGCCGACGGTGACCTTCGGTCGCCGGCCGCGCCCGGCCGGCGCGAAGGCGGCGAACCACGCGTCGGTGTCCTGCGGGTTGCTCGAGATCTCACCCGGCTGGCTGGACTTCAGCTCCGCTGTGCCGGTCTTGCCGGCCACCGGGACGCCGGTGATCTGCGCTGCGGTGCCGGTGCCGTACCGCACGACCCCGAGCATCAGGTCGCGCATCTGCGCGGCGGTGCGCGCCTTGATCGCGCGCGCGCCCAGGCGTGCGCCCCGGGCATCGACGCGGCGGGCGTCGGCGAGGCTCAGCGTGAGTCGCGGCAGACGGCCGCCGTCGGCGATGGTCGCGGCGACCTGCGCCATCTCCAGGGTCGTGGCCTGCACGCGCCCCTGACCGATCGCCGACGAGCCGACGGCCAGGTCGTCGCCGATCTGGTCCGCCGCGGGGATGGTGCTCTCGGCGACGCCGGCGATCGGCGAGGGCTGGTTGAAGCCGAAGCGCTCGGCGGCCTGGACGAGCCGCGCGGCGCCGAGCTTCGCGCCGAGCGGCGCGAAGACGGAGTTGCACGAGACCGCGAAGGCCTGGGCGAGCGAGCCGCCGCAGACCTCGCCGCCCGCGTTGGCCAGCGGCACGCCCGACAGGAGCGCCTGCGAGGCGTAGGGGAAGGTGCTGCTCGGCGCCGCGATCCCGGCGTCGAGTGCGGCGGCGGCCGTGATCATCTTGAAGGTCGATCCGGGCGGCTGCAGGATCGAGAAGGGGACGCCTGCGAACGCGTAGAGCTCGCCGGTGCGCGGGTTCAGCGCCACGGCCCCGCCGTAGCGCCCCCCGAGCGCGGCGGTGGCCGCGCGCTCGATCACCGGGTCGATCGTGGTGCGCACGTCCGCGCCGGGGTGGCCCGCGCTGCGCGCCAGGACCGTCGGGCCTGCCTTCAGCACGCCTGAGGGCGCGCCCGCGAGCTGGGCGTCGAAGACACGCTCGAGCCCGGTGACGCCGACCCGCCCGTCAGGCGGCACGCCGAGCGCCGACAGCTCTTGGACGCGGGCGGCCGGGATCGCGCCGAGCTGCCCGACGACCTGCGAGGCCACGTCGGGGATCGACGACGTCCGCCCCGGGCCCTGCGCGAGCACCGTCCCGTCGCGGGCGAGGATCGCGCCGCGCGCCGGCATGACGGTGTCCCGGGTGAGGCGCTGGCCGTCCCTCAGCCCGGGGAACAACAGTCGCGGGACCCAGTCGACCTTCACGTCGCCGCCGTCGTCCTTGACCGGGACGAGCACGTCGCCGCGGATCGTCCCGAACACGCGCGTGGGGACGGTCACCGGCACACGCCAGAGGTGGTCGCCGGCCCGCCTCGGCGTGCCGGTCCGCACGGCGGTCTCCAGGGCGGTTGCCGTCGCGAGCGCCGCGCGATTGGCGTCCGCGAACGGGATCAGGCCGATCCGCTTCTGAGCGGCCGCGGTCAGCTGGGCGTGCATCGTCGCCCAGTCGCCGGCCGACCACGCCTTCGCGTAGGCGTCGACCGCGGCGCGGCCGGCGTCCGAGCCGCCGGCGCCGACGACGATCCCCGCGACGAGGGCCGCGAGCGCCAGCAGGCCGGCGGGGAGCGCCCGGCGCAGGACACGTTGCCGGCGGTCGACGGGCGGGCCGGGGCGCCGGGGCCCGCCGGGAGCCGCGCCGCCGGGCGCGGGCGTCCGTTCCTTCACGCGCGTGTGGGGCGAGGTCGCGATGCTGGTTCCCCCTGGAATCCGGAGAGTAGTCCGTCCCGTGGTGCAACGCGCCACCGAGGGCGACCGGCTGCAAGCCGGCGCCCAGGGTCGCCGCGCGGCGCTCCGGTGCCCCGCGCGGCGCGGGCGCTACGCTGCGCCGCGCATGTCCAAGACCCTCGTGATCGCCGAGAAGCCGTCGGTCGGGCAGGATCTCGCCCGCGTGCTGCCCGGCCCGTTCCAGAAGCACACGGGGACGGGCGAGCGCACCGTGCGCTGGCTCGAGGGGCCCGAGCACATCATCACGTGGGCCGTCGGCCACCTCGTGCAGCTCGCCGAGCCCGACGAGTACGACGACAAGTACAAGAAGTGGCGGATGGCCGATCTCCCGATCGTGCCCTCGAAGTTCAAGCTCGTCGTGCGCGATGAGCGCGCCCAGAAGCAGATGACCGTCGTGCGCCGGCTGCTGCGCGACGACGACGTGGACCTCGTGGTCAACGCGTGCGATGCCGGCCGTGAGGGCGAGCTGATCTTCGCCTACCTCTACGAGAAGTCCGGCTCGACCAAGCCCGTGCGCCGGCTGTGGCTGTCGTCGATGACCGAGTCGGCAATGCGCGACGCGCTCGCGAACCTGCAGCCCGCCGAGGACCACGCGCTGCTCGAACAGGCGGCGCGCTCGCGCTCGGAGGCCGACTGGATCGTCGGCATGAACGCGACGCGCGCGGCGACCATCCGCCTGCGCTCCTCCTTTGACGGCGCGGTGTCGCTCGGGCGGGTGCAGACGCCGACGCTCGCGATCCTCACGCGCCGCGAGGAGGAGATCCGCGCGTTCGTCCCCGAGAAGTACTGGCTCGTCGACGCCGCGTTCGCGACCGGCGATGGGCGCGCCTACGAGGGCCGCTACCACCTCGGCGCCAAGCCTCGCCTCGGCTCGCCGGCGGACGCCGACGCGATCGTCGCCGCGGTGCGCGACGCGGCGGGCGAGATCACGAAGCTCGAGAAGACCAAGCGCAGCGAGCGCGCGCCGCTGCTGTACGACCTCACCTCGCTCCAGCGCGAGGCGAACACGCGCTACGGGTTCTCGGCGCGGCGCACGCTGGCGGCCGCGCAGCGCTGCTACGAGGAGCACAAGGCGCTGACCTACCCGCGCACGAGCTCGCGCTACCTGACGAGCGACATGGTCGCGGAGATCAAGCCCACGGCGTCGCTCGTCGGCCGCCACCGCGACTACGCGCAGGCCGCCGCCTACGTGACCGGGCTCGACGTCCTGCCGCTCGCGCGCGTGGTCGACGACGCCAAGGTCGGCGACCACCACGCGATCATCCCGACGAACGCCGAGCACCGCCTCGAGAAGATGAACGACGATGATCGGCGCGTCTTCGACATGGTCGCGCGCCGCTTCCTGGCGGTCTTCCACCCGGACGCCGAGTTCGAGAACACGCGCGTGGAGACGACGGTCTCCGGGCATGTCTTCCGCACGCGCGGCAAGGTCCTGATCGTGCCCGGCTGGCGCGGCGTCTACGGCGAGCTGCCCGAGGGCGAGCGCTCGGCCGCCGAGGAGGACGAGGGCCGCGACCAGCAGCTGCCGCGGCTGGCGCAGGGGGAGGCGGTGCGCACGACGCACGTCGAGCGCCTGGAGAAGGAGACCAAGCCGCCCCGGCGCTTCTCGGACGCCTCGCTGCTCGCCGCGATGGAGACCGCCGGCAAGCTCGTCGAGGACGAGGCGCTGCGTGACGCGATGAGCGAGTCGGGCATCGGCACCCCGGCGACGCGCGCGGCGATCATCGAGCGTCTGATCGACGTCGGCTACGTCGAACGCGACGGCCGCGCGCTCGTCCCGACCGAGAAGGGGATGAACGTCATCCGCCTGCTCGACGGGCACCCGCTCACCGAGCCGGCGCTGACCGGCGAGTGGGAGAAGCGCCTGGGTCAGATCGAGCAGGGCAGCGAGACGCGCAAGAAGTTCATGGCCGACATCGCGCAGTTCGCCGGGTCGACCGTCGGCGAGCTCGACGCGAAGCTCAAGGACGTCCGGATCCCGCGGGCGAACCTCGGCCCATGCCCGGTCTGCGGCCACGACATCGTCGAGAACCGCAAGGGCTACTCGTGCTGGTCGCGGGAGGATCCGGGCTGCGGCTTCGTGATCTGGAAGGCGAAGGCCGGCAAGCAGCTGCCGCCGGCGGTCGCGCGCGAGCTGATCGCGACGGGCGTCACCGCCAAGCAGGTGACCGGGTTCAAGGGGCGCAGCGGGCGCTCGTTCCGCGCGAAGCTCGCCCTCGAGCAGTCGCCCGAGGGCAAGTGGCGCGTGGAGTTCGACGAGGCGTGGGCGAAGGAGGGCGCACGCGCGCCCGAGGCCGACGAGGCCGAGGCCGAGGCGGGCGCAGCGGCCTCGCAGGCCGGCGGCGTCGCGGCCGCCTGACCGGCGTGTCTCAGCGGTGCTGCGCGAAGCCGGCGGCCGCGTCGGCATGCTCAGCCGCGGCCGGAGCGTCGACGGGCCGGCGGCCCGCGGGCACCGGCGGGACCCGCTCGCGGATCTCGTCGAGCAGCCGCGTGGCGAGCTGGGCGTGGTCCTCGCCGGCGCCCGGGGCCCGCGCCGGCAGGAACAGCTCGACGAGCACGCGCGGCCTGCGAGGGAAGCGCACGAGGTCGGTGCCGCCGGAGACCGCGACGAGCAGCACCTGGGCCTGTGGAGCGGCCTGCGCGATCCGCGCGACGCCGCGGCGGGCGCGCAGCCGCCGCCCGCGCGAGAGCGTGCCCTCGGGGAAGATGCAGATCGCCTCCCCGTCGGCCAGCGCGTCGGCCGCGGCGCGCAGCGCCGCGAGGTCCCCGGTGCCGCGTGAGACCGGAATCTGGCGGATGCCATCGAGCATCCGGGCGAGGATCCGCGAGCGCCAGAGGGTGTCCTTCGCCAGGAAGCGCACCGGCCGCCCGGCGCGCATCAGCGTGTCGCCGATCGCCAGCGGGTCGAGCCAGCTGTCGTGGTTGGAGACGACGAGCACGCCGGTGCCGGCGGGTGCCATGAGCTCGCGCCCGCGCACCTCGAGGCGGCACCACCAGCGCAGCGGGACGCCGAGCACCACGAGGGTGCGGTACAGGCGCGCGCCGGCCGGTCGCGAGGGCACCTCGCGAAGTATCGCGGGTCACCGGCGCCGGCGTCAGATCCGCCGCGCGGTGCGCGACCCTACGCCCCGATGGCGCTGACACTCCTTACGGGCCCGGCGAACGCCGAGAAGGCGGGCTTCGTCCTGGGGCGCGTGCGTGAACTTGCGGCCGCAGGAGCGGCGCCGCTGCTCGTCGTCCCCACCCATGAGGACGTCGAGGTCTACCGCCGCGAGCTGGCGGGCGGCGGCGTCGTGATCGGCGCGCGCGTGGCGACGTTCGCCCAGCTCGGCGAGCGGATCGCGCAGGCGGCGGGGGGCGGCGCGCCGCCGCTCGGCACGCTCGGCCGCCGCCGCGTGGCCGCCGCGGCCGTCGCCGCCACGCCGCTCGAGGCGCTCGCCGAGGCCGCGGGCACCGCCGGCTTCGCGGGGGCGCTCGTCGGTCTGTTCGACGAGTTCGCCGAGCAGCGCGCCGGCGCGGGGCGGGTGATCGCCGCACTGCGTGCGTGGGGGCGGGCCGAGCCCGGGCGGGCCGGCTTCGCCGCCGAGCTGGGCGCCCTGCATGCGGCCTACCGCGACCGGCTCGGCCGACTGGGGCGAACCGATCCGGCGACCCACGCCTACCGTGCGCACGACGCGCTGCGCCTGGAGCCCGGTCGCTGGGACGGGGCGCCGGTGCTCCTCTACGGCTTCGACGACCTCACGGCGGTGCAGCTCGACGCCGTCGCGACGCTCGCGGGCGCCGGCGCGCCGGTCGTCGTCTCGCTGCCGTACGAGGACGGCCGTGAGGATGTCTACCGCACGCGCGCGCGGACGCTCGCGGCGCTCAGGGACCTGCAGGACGAGTGGATCCGGGCGCCCGCGCGCGAGGAGCACTACGAGCCGCAGGCACGCCGCGCGCTCCACGGCGTCGAGCGCGGGCTGTTCGCCGCCGCGCCGGCGCGTGTGTGCGCGCGCGACGCGGTCGTGCTGCTGGAGGGCGGCGGCGAGCGCGCCGAGCTCGAGCTCGTGGCCGAGCAGGTCGCGCGCGCGATCGCTGAGGGCGTCGAGCCCGGCGACATCGCCGTCGCGGTGCGCGACGCGCCGCGCGCATCGCCGCTGATCGAGCGGGTCTTCTCCGACGCCGGGATCCCGGTCGCGCTCGAGCGTCGAACCGCTCTCGGGCGGACCCGCCTGGGACAGGCGCTCCTGGCGCTCCTGCGCGCGTCGCTTCCCGGTGGGCGCAGCGAGGACCTGCTGGCGTGGGTGCGCGCCCCCGGCCTGCTGCGGCGCCCCGAGCTCGCGGACGCGCTCGAGCAGCGCGTGCGCGTGGACGCGATCCGCGACGCGGCCGGCGCGCATGCGGCGTGGGAGGGCATCGCGGGCTTTCGATTCGCCGAGCTCGACCGGCTCGCAGACGCGGCAGGTCGCGGGATCCCGGCCCTCTGCGAGCGCCTGGCGGGCGAGGCGCGCCGCCTTCTGGCTGCACCGTGGCGGGGCTCGGGCGCGGTACTGCACGGTGCGCCGGCGGCTGATGCCCGCGTGCTCCGGGCCGCCTGCAGGGCGCTCGACGAGCTGGCCGGGCTCGCCCGTGCCGACGCGGCGCTCGCACCGGCGCCCGAGGAGCTGGCGGAGCTGCTCGCCGGCGAGCAGGTGCGACTCGGCGACCCGCCGCATCCGGGCGCCGTGACCGTCGCCGATCCGCTGCGGCTGCGTGCCCGGCGCGTACGCGTGCTCGCGCTCGCCCGGCTGCAGGAGGGCATCTTCCCGGTCGCGGCGACGGCCGACCCGTTCCTCGGCGACGCCGAGCGTCGCGCGCTCGCGGTCAGCGGCGGGCTGCGCCTGAGCCCGCGCGAGGACCCGCTCGACGCCGACCGCTGGCTGCTGTACGCGGCGGTCTCGCGTCCGACGCGGCGGCTGGTGCTGTCCTGGCATAACGGGGACGATGACGGGGAGCCAAGCGTGCGCTCGCTGTTCGTCGACGACGTGCTCGAGTGCCTTGAGCCGGACGCCGCGCGCGCGCTGCGCACGCGCCGGCTGGGTGAGCTGGGGTGGGGGCCGCGGGACGCGGCGAGCTCGCGCCAGCGCGCGCTCGCGGCGGCGGCCGAGGCGCCCGCGCGGCCGGAGGGGGACGGGCCCGGCGCGCTGACCGACCAACGGGTCCTCGCCGAGCTCGAGGCGCGCCCGGCGCTCGCGGCCCGCGCCGTCGAGCAGTGGGTCGCCTGCCCGGTGCGGTGGTTCGTCGAGTCGCACCTGCGCCCGGCCGCGATCGACCCCGCGCCGGTGCCGATGGCTCGCGGAACGCTCTCGCACCGCGTCCTCGAGGACGTGCTGCGCGCGCTCGGTGGGCGCCTGCGCCCCGACAACCTCGAGCAGGCCGAGCGACTGGCGGCCGAGTCGCTCGCGCGCCACGCCCGCGCAACCAGGCTGGCTCCCGGCGAGCAGCACCACGACGCGGTCGTGCGGCGTCTGGAAGTCGATCTGCTGCGCTACCTGCGCTTCGCGGCGCGCAGCGACTCCGCCTTCGAGCCGCAGGAGCTCGAGCTGTCCTTCGGCACCGGGCGCGACGCGCGCGAGCCGGTCGAGATCGCCCCGGGGCTGCGGCTCAGCGGGCGCATCGACCGCGTCGACGTGCGCGGCGAGGAGGCGATCGTCGTCGACTACAAGGGCGCCTCGGGTGGGCACCCGCAGGCCAAGTGGCTGGAGCACCGCCAGCTGCAGGCCGGGCTGTACGCGCTCGCGCTGCCCCGGCTGCTCGACGGCCGGCGGCCCGTCGGCGCCCTGTACCAGCCGATCGGTGCGCGCGGCGACCAGCGCCCGCGCGGCTTCGTCGTGCGCGACGCCGACCCGGCGCGCACCGACATCGTCTCCACGGACCGCATCGATGATGGCGCGGCCGCCGAGCTCCTCGAGCGGGTGCGGGAGACGGCCGTCGCTGCGGTCGCCGAGCTGCGCGCCGGTCGCCTGGAACCGCGGCCGCGGACGTGCGGCCCACGCGGCGGGTGCAGCCACCCGTCGATCTGCCGGTGCGCTGCGACGTGAGCGGCCCGGATCGCACGCTGCTCGAGCGCGACGGCGTCCCGCTGGACGCCGACGGCCGCATGCTGACGCCCGAGCAGGCCGCGGCCGTGCTGCAGCGGGATGGGCCGCTGATGGTCGCCGCCAACGCCGGCTCGGGCAAGACGACGATCCTCGTCGAGCGGTTCGTCCGCCACGTCGTCGATGACGGCCTGGACCCGGGCTCGATCCTCGCGATCACGTTCACGCGCCGCGCGGCGGGCGAGCTGCGCAGGCGCGTGCGCGCGCGCTTCATGGCGCTCGGCTGCGTCGAGCACGCGCGAGCGATGGAGGGTGCCTGGATCTCGACGATCGACGGGTTCTGCGCGCGCGTGCTGCGCGCGCACGCGGCGCTCGCCGGGATCGACCCCGAGGCTGTCGTGCTCGACGAGAGCGAGCTGCGCCTGGCGCGCGAGGAGGCCTGGGAGGCGGCGCTCGCCGAGCTGCTCGGCGCCCCGCCGCCGGCGCTGCCGCACGGCGAGGCCGAGCTGCTGGTCAGCGCCTACACCTACGACGGGCTGCACGAGCTCGTCGACGCGCTCCACGACGAGCTGCGCAGCGCGGGGATGACCGCGCCGGCGCTCCCGGTGCCCGCCGCACCCGATCTGGCGGCCCCGGCCGCCGTGCTGCGCGGCGCGGCGGGGCGGCTGGAGCCCGCCCTCGGGACGCGCCCGCCGCGGGCCCTGTGCACGGCGCGCGAGGCGGTCGCGCGCTGCCGGGCGCTGCTCGCTGCCGGTCCGCCGGCCGCGCCGCTCGGCGAGGACGACCTGGACGCGATCGCCTGCGGCGGGCCGGCAGGCGTCCCCGAGCTCGCTGGCCCCGAGGCGCAGGCCTACCGCGCGGCGCACGCGCGCCTGCAGGCGGCCTGCCGCGACGCCCGCGCGCGTCCGGTTCTGGCGGCGCTGAACCACCTGCTCGGCGCGTACGGCCGCGCGTTCGCGCAGGCCAAGCGCCGGCGCTCCGGGCTGGACTACGCCGACCTGACGGTCGGCGCGCGTGACCTGCTGCGCAGCAGGCCGGAGATCGCGGCAGCCTACCGCGAGCGCCTGCAGCGGGTCATGGTCGACGAGTTCCAGGACACGAACGCCCTGCAGCTCGACCTGCTCGACGCGCTCGGCCAGGAGTACGAGTTCGCGGTCGGCGACCGGCTGCAGTCGATCTACGCCTTCCGGCACGCCGACGTGGGCGGCTTCGACCGGCGCTGGCGCGAGCGCGAGGCGCAGGGTGGCGCCCACGAGCTCGCGGCGAACTTCCGCTCGCGCCCGGAGATCCTCGCGCTGATCAACGCGGCCTTCGGGGGCGCCCACGCGGCGTTCCAGCCGCTCGCGCCGGGGCTGGAACCGGCGCCTGCCGGCGAGCCGCCGGTCGAGGTGCTCCTGACCGACGCCGATGCGTGGGGCGCGCTCGCCGAGGACGATCCGCGGCGCCTGGCGCTCGAGGCCGGGATGCCCGCCGCCGCTCCGCGCGTGCTGGCCGAGGCGCGCCTGGTGGCGCGGCGCGTCGCGCGCCTCATCGCCGAGGAGGGCCGCGCCGCGCGCGAGATCGTCGTGCTGCTGCGCGCCGGGACGAACATGCCGGTCTACGAGCGCGCCTTCGAGCTCGCGGCGGTGCCCGCGGTCGCCACGCAGGGGCGGGACTGGTGGACGCGGCGCGAGGTCCAGGATCTCCTGAACCACCTGCGCCTGCTCGTCAACCCGCGCGACGAGGAGGCGCTGCTGGGCGCCCTCGCGGCCCCGTTCGCGGGGCTGCGGTCAGACGCGCTCGCCATCCTGGCCGGCGAGCGCCGCCGCCGCGACACCGGCCTGTGGGAAATCGTCGGCGCGTGCGCCGCGGGCGACCGGGAGGGGCTGCTCGCGGGGCTCGGCGACGAGGAGGCCGGTCGCCTGCGGCGCTACCACGCGCTCGTCCTCGAGGAGCGGCGCGCGGCCGCCTGGGCGGGCCCGGCCGAGCTGCTGGAGCGCGCGCAGCGGGAGAGCGGCGCCGACCTGGCGGCGCTCGCGGGACCGGGCGGGCTGCGCCGGCTGGCGAACGTGCGCAAGCTCATCCGCCTGGCCGACGCCTTCGAAGCGCGCCACGGGCGCGACCTGCGCGCGTTCGCCGATCACGCCGCCGCCGAGCTGGAGGCCCACGAGCCGACGCCCGACGCGCCGATCGACCTCGGCGCCGACGAGGCGGTGCGCATCATGACCGTCCACGCCGCGAAGGGGCTCGAGTTCCCCGTCGTGATCCTGGCCGACCTCGGGCGCCCGGGCCAGACCGCCTCACCGACCGTGCTCATCGGCGCGGATGACGTCGGGCTGCGGCTCAGGGGGATCGACGGCGACTCGGTGCCCGCCTTCGCGTACGAGCGCCTGCTCGGCGCCCGCCGCGCCGCCGAGGAGGCCGAGGAGCGCCGCGTCATGCACGTCGCGATGACGCGCGCCAAGGAGCTGCTCGTGCTGAGCGGGACGTTCGAGCCCTCGAAGCCGTGGGACCCGCCGAAGGCGGGCGCGCCGGCGCTCTCGTGGATGGGCCCCGGGCTCTTCGGTGCCGCCGAGCCGGGCGCCGTGGGCGCCATCCTGGAGGTCCAGCGCGGCCCGTGGCGCGCGCAGGCGCGCGTCATCATCGACGCGCCGGCCGAGGCGCCGGCCGAGGCGCCGCAGGCGACGTCGGCGCCGGCGCCGCCCCCGTCGGCGGCGCCCGCTCCCGAACCCGTGCCGGCCGAGGCGGCAGCCGCGGCCCCCGCAGTCCGGGCGCCGCGCACGCTCAGCTACACGTCGCTCGCCGCCTACCGCCGCTGCCCCTACGCCTGGTACCTGCGCCGATCGCTGCGACTTCCGGACCGCGACGACCGCGACCTGGCGGCGGTCCTGCCGCGCGGGACGGGCACGGCGGCGCTGGAGCGCGGCTCGGTGACCCATGCCGTGCTCGAGCGCGCCGACCTGCGCGACGGCGCGCGGCCGCCCGACGGCGCGAGCGTACGCGCCGTCGCCGCGTCGCTCGGGATCGCGCTCGACGACGCCGCCGTGCGCGAGCAGGTCGAGCTCGCCGCCGCGTTCCTCTGCGGTCCGCTGCGCGCGCGCGCCGCGCGGGCCTCCGACGTGCGCCGCGAGGCCGCCTTCGCCCTTCCGCTCGACCCCGGCGACCTCGGCGGGCCGCTGCTGGACGGCGTCATCGACCTCCTCGTGCTGGGCGAGACGGGCGGGCGCGCGCTCGTCGTCGACTACAAGACCGACCGCGTCGGGCCCGACGACGACCTCGAGGCG
Source organism: Solirubrobacteraceae bacterium (assembly GCA_035542555.1). Lineage (GTDB taxonomy): Bacteria > Actinomycetota > Thermoleophilia > Solirubrobacterales > Solirubrobacteraceae > F1-60-MAGs163. The sequence goes on from DATKLF010000074.1 coordinate 19,633, forward strand.
AGGGTCGCACGCGACTACGCGATCCAGCGCGCGGTCTACGCACTCGCGGCGCTGCGCGCGGGCGCGACCGCGGTCGACGTCGTCCACCTCTACCTCGAGCGCCCGCAGAAGCCGGTCACCGCGACCTACGCGGCGACCGACGCGCCCCGCCTGCAGGCCGAGCTCGCGGCGGCGGCGGCGCCCCTGATCGCCGGGGAGTTCCCGCCCACGCCCGAGCCCCACGCCGCCCTGTGCGCGACCTGCCCGGGGCGCGGGGGCCTGTGCCCCCACCCCGATGAGGCCACCGCGCGCCCGGCGCCTGGCGCCGCCGCCGATCCGCAGCCGTCGCTCTTCTAGATCCGTCGAGTCGTCGGTTCGCTACCGCAGGGGTGGCGAATCGATGGATCGGGCCTCGCGCGCAACGCGCCGGCGGCGCAGCTCGCCGTCGAGCTCCGCGCCGTAGAGGAACGCCACGGACATGAGGTACAGCCAGACGAGCAGTACGACCGCGGTCGAGAACACGCCGTACAGGGCGCCGTAGTGGGAGAAGCCCTTGACGTAGACGGCGAAGCCCGCCGAGCCGAGCACCCAGAGCACGACGGTCACGAGCGACCCCGAGGTGATCAGGCGCCGGCGCTGCGCGGCCTCCGCCGGCGCGTAGCGCAGCACGATCGCCACGCCGGCCAGCGCGCAGGCCAGCGCGAACGGCCAGCGCAGCACGTCCCAGACGGCCGCGGCCTGCTCGCCGAGCCCGATGTGCGCGAACAGCCGCGTCGCGAGCTCGCCGCCGACGAAGATGGCGGCCATCGACAGCACGAACAGCGCGATCACGACGAGGGTCAGGCCGACGACGACGATGCGCCGGCGCACGAAGGATCGATCCTCGGCCACGTCGTGGGCGCGGTTCACCGCGCGCCCGGCGGCGTTGAACGCCCCCGAGGCGCTGTTGAGCAGCAGCAGCAGCGAGATGACGAGGGCGATCGTCAGCGTCCCCGACGAGCGCTCGGTCGCCGCGCGCGCGACCTGCTCGACCACCTGGGCGGTCGCGGTGTCCGCGCCGCGCTGGCGGGCGAAGCGCACGATCTGCGAGACGAGCCCCTCGCCGCCGGCGAGCCCGACGATCGTCAGCGCGAACAGCAGCCCGGGGAACAGCGAGAGCATCGCGTAGTAGGCGAGCGTCGCCGCGCTGTCGGTCATCGTGTCCGAGATGAAGCGCGCCACCGCACGCCACGCGGCCGTGGGGCCCACGCGCTCCTCGAAGCGGGCGCGGGCCCGCTCCCAGCCCTTCTGCAGGGAGGTCATGCGCGCCGCTCCCGGTTGGGGGATGATGCCCGGGCGATGGCGAACGCGCCCGAGCACGCCGAGACCGAGCTGCAGCGCTCCCAGCGCCAGCTGCTCGAGCTCCTGAACGAGGTGCGGGTTGCGATGCCGGGCGTACAGGTGCTGTTCGCGTTCCTGCTCGCGCTCCCTTTCCAGGCGCGCTTCGCCGAGTTGGGCCGCGTCGAGAAGGCGCTCTACTTCGCCGCCCTGCTCGCGGCCGCCACCTCCAGCGCGTGCTTCGTCGCGTCGGCTGCGCTGCACCGGCTCCTGTTCCGCCACGGCCAGCGCGCGTACATCATCTCGGTCAGCAACCGGCTCTCGATCGCCGGGATCGTGTGCCTCGCGGTGGCGATGGCCACGGCGATCACGCTCGTGACCGCGTTCATCTACTCCGCTGCCGCGGCCGTGGTCGTCGGGGGCGGCACCGTGATCGTCGTCGCCGGCCTGTGGTTCGGCCTGCCGCTCAGCCGCCGGCTGCGCCGCGAGGCCGACGGGCCCGACGCGGCCCTGCGCTCGCGTCAGGGCTGAGCAACAAGCATTGCGTGCCGCCCGCGCGTGATGCCGATGGGTCATGCTGTCCCCATGGCTCGCGCGCTCTGGAGCGGGACGATCACATTCGGCCTCGTGACGATCCCCGTGAAGCTGTACCCAGCCGTCCAGCGCAAGACGGTGCGCTTCAACCAGCTCGACGGCGAGGATCATGCGCGCATCCAGCAGCGCCGCGTGAACGCGCGCACGGGGGAGGAGGTCCCCTACGAGCGCCTCGTCAAGGGCTACGAGATCACGCCCGACCGCTGGGTCGTCATCACCCCGCAGGAGCTCGAGTCGCTCGATCCCAAGCACTCGCGCACGATCGAGATCGAGGACTTCGTCGACGGCGCGCAGATCGACCCGATCCTCTACGACGCGCCCTACTACCTCGCGCCGGCCGAGGGCGGGGCGAAGCCCTACCGCCTGTTGCTCGACGCGATGGCGGCGACCGGCCGCGTCGGCATCGCGCGCATCGTGCTGCGCACGAAGGAGCACGTCGTCGCGCTGCGACCGCACGGCGAGGTCCTGCTGATGTCGACGCTCCTGTTCGCCGACGAGGTCGTCGACCCTGCCGGGATCGAGGAGGTCGAGTCGGCCGCGTCGGTCGAGCCGGCCGCGCGCGAGCTGGATATCGCCGAGCAGCTGATCGGCAGCCTGGCGGCGGACTTCGACCCCGCGCGCTACCGCGACGAGTACCGCGAGCAGATCCTCGAGCTGATCGAGCGCAAGGCGCAGGGAGAGGCGATCGAGGTCGCAGCGCCCGCGGAGGCCGCCCCGAGCCCAGTCCCGGACCTCATGACTGCGCTGAAGGCCAGCCTCGACGCCGCTCGCGAGGAGCGTCCGGCGGCGGCGAAGCCCAAGGCCCGGCGCGCGCCGGCGAAGAAGTCACCGGCCGAGCGCCGTCAGGCCAAGGCTCCGTCCGGTCGCCGCACCCGCTCCTGAGCGCCCTCGGGCGCGCTCCGCCGCATCCCCACCCCTTCCACCGGGGTGAAGCCTGGGTAAAATCCCGCGCTCGCCTCACGGGCCCCCGCAACCGCGCCGCCCACGGGACCTTCCATGACGATGATCAAGCCGCCACAGGCAGACGGTCTGTACGACCCTAGGTACGAGCACGACGCGTGCGGCGTCGCGATGGTCGCGCGCCTGGACAATGTGCCGTCGCACGACGTGGTGGTCCGTGCGCTCGAGGCGCTCGACAATCTGGAGCATCGCGGCGCCGAGGGGGCGGACGTCAAGACCGGCGACGGTGCGGGCATCCTCGTCCAGATCCCCGACGCGTTCCTGCGCGCCGTGTGCCCGTTCGAGCTGCCCGCGCCCGGCGCCTACGGCGTCGGCGTCTGCTTCCTGCCGCGCGACGCGGCGCTGCGGCGCAAGCTCGAGCAGCTGCTCGAGCTCAACGTGCGCGTCGAGGGCCAGCGCGTCCTGGGCTGGCGCGACGTCCCGATCGATGAGGCGCACGTCGGCGACACCGCCAACCGCTCGCGTCCGCACATCCGCCAGCTGCTGATCGGCGCGGGCCCGGGCTTCGAGGACGATCAGGACGCCTTCGAGCGCAAGCTCTACGTCATCCGGCGGATCGTCGAGCTCGCCGCCGGCCCCGACTTCTACGCGCCGAGCTTCTCCTCGCGCACGTGCGTCTACAAGGGGATGCTGATCTCGCGGCAGGTCAGCGGCTTCTTCGGTGACCTGAGGGACGAGCGCTTCGCCAGCGCGCTTGCGCTCGTGCACTCGCGCTTCTCGACGAACACGTTCCCAAGCTGGGAGCTCGCGCATCCGTTCCGCGTGATCGCCCACAACGGCGAGATCAACACGCTGATGGGCAACGTGAACTGGATGCGCGCGCGCGAGAGCTCGCTCGCCAGCGAGCTCTTCGGCCGCGACCTGAACAAGGTCATGCCGATCGTGCGCCCCGGCGGCTCGGACTCGGCGACGTTCGACAACGTCCTCGAGCTGCTGATGCTCGCCGGCCGCTCGCTGCCGCACGCGGTGATGATGATGATCCCCGAGGCCTACAAGGACCGCGAGGACCTCTCCGACGAGCTGAAGGGCTTCTACGCCTTCCACTCCTGCCTGATGGAGCCGTGGGACGGCCCCGCGGCGGTCTGCTTCACCAACGGCCGCGTCGTCGGCGCGACGCTCGACCGCAACGGCCTGCGGCCCGGCCGCTGGGTGGAGACGAAGGACGGCCTGGTCGTGCTCGGCTCGGAGGCCGGCATGCTCGGGATCCGCCCGGAGAGCATCAAGCGCCTCGGCCGCCTGCAGCCCGGCAAGATCTTCCTCGTCGACCTCGAGCGGGGACGCATCGTCGAGGACGAGGAGGTCAAGCGCGAGGTCTCCACGCAGGCGCCCTACGCGGAGTGGTTCGACCGCAACTGCGTGCACTTCAGCGACCTCGAGCCCGCGCACGTGACGCTGAGCGGCGTGCTGCCCACGCCCGTGCGCCAGCTCGCCTTCGGCTACTCGCAGGAGGATCTGCGTGTGCTGATCGCGCCGATGGCGCGCTCGGGCGAGGAGCCGATCGGCTCGATGGGCAACGACGCCGCGCTCGCCGTGCTCTCGGACAACCGCCCGCCGCTGTTCTCGTACTTCAAGCAGCTGTTCGCGCAGGTCACGAACCCGCCGATCGACCCGATCCGCGAGTCGATCGTCATGTCACTGGGCACGGGCGTGGGCTCCGAGCGCAACCTCCTGGAGGAGACGCCCGAGCACGCCCATCAGCTGGTCATGGACCAGCCGATCCTGCGCAGCCACGAGCTCGAGACCCTGCGCCACGTCTCCAGCGACGTCTTCCGCGCGCACACGATCGACATGACCTGGCCCGTCGATGAGGGGCCGGCGGGCATGTCCGCGCGCCTGGCCAACGCTTGCGACGAGGCCCACGACGCGATCACCGCCGGCGTGAACATCGTGATCCTCTCCGACCGGCGTGCCGGCCGCGACCGTGCGCCGATCCCGTCGCTGCTGGCCGTCGGGGCCGTGCACCACCACCTGGTGCGCCTGGGCAACCGCCTGCGCGCCGGCCTCGTGCTCGAGTCCGGCGAGCCCCGCGAGGTCCACCACTTCGCGACGCTCATCGGCTACGGCGCGAGCGCGATCAACCCGTACCTGCTGCTCGACACGGCGGCCGAGCTCGCGGCCGACGGGAGACTCGGATCCCACCCGCCCGTGACGGACCCCGACGCCGCCGAGCGCAACATCGTCAAGGCACTTGGCAAGGGCCTGCTCAAGACGATCTCGAAGATGGGGATCTCGACGATCCAGTCCTACTGCGGCGCACAGATCTTCGAGGCGGTCGGGCTCGAGCGCGAGCTCGTCGACCGCCACTTCACCGGCACCGCCTCGCGCATCGGCGGCATCGGGATCGACGTGCTCGCCCAGGAGGCGCTCGACCGCCATGCGCGCGCGTTCGGTCCGCGGGCAGAGGGCCCGGACGGGCTGCTTCCGGTCGGCGGTGTCTACGCCTGGCGGCGCGACGGCGAGCGGCACATGTGGAACCCGGAGACGATCTCGCTGCTGCAGCACAGCGTGCGCATGAACGGGACGGGCGAGCCGGACGCGCGCGAGAAGTACCGCGAGTACGCGCGCATGGCGAACGACGACGCCACCGCGCGCGCGACCCTGCGCGGTCTGCTGCGCCTGCGCACCGACGTCGAGCCGGTGCCGCTCGAGGAGGTCGAGCCGGCGAAGGAGATCGTGCGGCGCTTTGCGACCGGCGCGATGTCGCTGGGGTCGATCTCCACCGAGTCGCACGAGACGCTGGCGATCGCGATGAATCGCCTGGGCGGCAAGTCGAACACCGGCGAGGGCGGCGAGGACCCGCGGCGCTTCACATCCGACCCCAACGGCGACCTGCGCCGGTCGGCGATCAAGCAGGTCGCCTCCGGCCGCTTCGGCGTCACGATCCACTACCTCGTCAACGCCGACCAGCTGCAGATCAAGATGGCGCAGGGCGCCAAGCCCGGCGAGGGCGGCCAGCTGCCGGGGCACAAGGTCGACAAGTACATCGGCTGGGTGCGCCACACGACGCCGGGCGTGGGGCTGATCTCGCCGCCGCCGCACCACGACATCTACTCGATCGAGGACCTCAAGCAGCTGATCTACGACCTGCGCTGCTCGAACCCGCGCGCGCAGGTGTCGGTCAAGCTCGTCGCCGAGGTCGGGGTCGGCACCGTCGCCGCCGGCGTCGCGAAGGCGAACGCCGACCACGTGCTGATCTCCGGCCACGACGGCGGCACCGGCGCTTCGCCGCTGAGCTCGATCGTCTCGGCCGGCGTGCCCTGGGAGATCGGGCTCGCCGAGACGCAGCAGACGCTGCTGAAGAACGACCTGCGCTCGCGGATCATCGTGCAGACCGACGGCCAGCTGAAGACCGGCCGCGACGTGGCGATCGCCGCGATGCTCGGCGCCGACGAGTTCGGCTTCTCGACCGCGCCGCTGATCGCGACGGGGTGCATCATGATGCGCGCCTGCCACCTCAACACGTGCCCGGTCGGCATCGCCACGCAGGACCCCGAGCTGCGCCGGCGCTTCCGCGGCAAGCCCGAGCACGTCGTGAACTTCTTCTTCTTCGTGGCCGACGAGCTGCGCGAGATCATGGCCTCGCTCGGCGTGCGCACCGTCGATGAGCTGATCGGCCGCAGCGACCTGCTGATCGCCGACGAGGCGATCGAGCACTGGAAGGCGCGCGGGATCGATCTGACGCATCTCCTGCACCGGCCCGAGCTGCCGGACGGGACGCCGCTGCGGCGCCTGCAGCCGCCGCCTGCGGTGCTCGACGACGCGCTCGACTGGACGCTCATCGAGCGCTGCGAGGCGGCGATCGAGCGCGGCGAGCCGGTCGCGATCGAGACGCCGGTTCGCAACGTGAACCGTTGCGTCGGCGGCCTGCTCTCGAGTCGCATCGCGCAGCTGCACGGCGGTGACGGGCTGCCCGAGGACACGATCCGCGTGGAGCTGCGCGGCTCGGCCGGCCAGAGCTTCGGCGGGTGGCTGGCGCCGGGCGTGAGCTTCACGCTCCACGGGGACGCCAACGACTACACCGGCAAGGGCCTCTCGGGCGGCGTGTTGGCGGTCATGCCGCCGGACGGCGTGACGTACGCCGCCGAGGACAACGTGATCATCGGCAACACCGTCCTCTACGGCGCCACGAGCGGGCGCGCCTTCTTCCGCGGCCGTGCGGGCGAGCGCTTCGCTGTGCGCAACTCGGGTGCCAGCGCGGTCGTCGAGGGTGTCGGCGACCACGGCTGCGAGTACATGACCGGCGGGCGCGTCGTGGTCCTCGGGCCGACCGGCCGCAACTTCGCGGCGGGCATGAGCGGCGGCCTGGCGTTCGTCCTGGACGAGCACGACGCGCTGCGCGCGAAGGTCAACCCGACGCTGCTCGACCAGCTCGAGCCGCTCGACGAGGCCGACGCGATCGAGGTGCGCGAGCTGATCGCCGAGCACGTCGAGCGCACGGGCTCGACGGTCGGCCGGCGCGTGCTCGACGAGTGGGACGCGCTGCAGGCGAAGTTCGTGAAGGTCTTCCCGACCGACTACAAGCGCGTGCTCGCCGAGCTCGCCCGCGAAGAGGTCGCTGCCTAGTGGCCCTCCTCCAAACATCAGTCCGGGGACGCCGGACGGCGATCACCGGCGGGCTGTGTCCTCGGATCGGGCAATGCCACCGGCATTGCGCCGATCCTGCGTCCGTGCCCGACGGCACCGCCGCGGCGGCGTCCCCGAACCGACGTCCGGAGGAGGGCCACTGATGGGCGAGGTCGGCGGCTTCCTGAAGATCCACCGCGTCGGCATCCCCTACAAGGATCCGGTCGAGCGCGTCGAGGTCGACCCCTACCGGGAGTTCATGATCCAGCGCCCCGACGCGGAGCTCGCCGCGCAGGGCGCGCGCTGCATGGAGTGCGGCGTGCCGTTCTGCCACAACGGCTGCCCGCTGGGAAACCTCATCCCGGATTGGAACGACCTGGTCTTCCGCGGGAACTGGCAGGACGCGATCCGCCAGCTGCACGCGACGAACAACTTCCCCGAGCTCACCGGGCGCCTGTGCCCGGCGCCGTGCGAGGCCGCGTGCGTGCTCGAGATCAACGAGGGCGACGCGGTCACGATCAAGCAGATCGAGGCGTCGATCATCAACACCGCCTGGGACAGCGGCTGGGTCGCCGCGCAGCCGCCCGCGCGTGAGACCGGCCGCAGCGTCGCAGTCGTCGGCTCGGGCCCCGCGGGGATGGCGGCCGCGCAGCAGCTGCGCCGCGCGGGCCACCGCGTCGTGCTGTTCGAGCGCGACGAGGCCGCCGGCGGGCTCGTGCGCTTCGGCGTCCCGGACTTCAAGATCGAGAAGTGGATCGTCGAGCGCCGGGTGCAGCAGCTCGTCGCCGAGGGCGTCGAGCTGCGCTGCGGCGTGGACGTCGGCGTCGACGTCACCGGCGAGGAGCTGCGCGAGCAGTTCGACGCCGTCGTCCTGGCGATCGGCTCGCGCGTGCCGCGCGACCTGCCCGTGCCGGGCCGCGAGCTCGACGGGATCCACTTCGCGATGGACTACCTCTACGTGCGCAACCGTTGGGTCGCCGGCCGCGACGGCCCGGCGCCGGCCGTCCCCGCGCCGGAGCGCCCGGCGATCAGCGCGGCCGGCAAGCACGTCGTGGTCGTCGGCGGCGGCGACACCGGCGCGGACTGCGTCGGCAACGCGATCCGCGAGGGCGCGCTCGGCGTGATCCAGCTCGAGCTGCTCCCCGAACCGCCCGCGCACCGGCCGGACGACCGCACACCATGGCCGCTGTGGCCGCAGAAGTTCCGGCTCTCCTACGCGATGGAGGAGGCGCGCGACATCGGGCGCGGCGAGCAGGACTTCTCGGTGGTCACGACGCGCTTCACCGGGGAGGACGGCCGCGTGCGCGCCCAGCACGTCGCGCAGGCCGCGCCGGCGCCCCCGTTCGCGGCGGTGGAGGGCACCGAGCGCGAGCTGCGCGCCGACCTCGTGCTGCTCGCGATGGGCTTCCTGCACCCCGAGCAGGACGGCGTTGTCGCCCAGCTCGGCTGCGAGCTCGACCAGCGCGGGAACGTGCGTGCGGCGACCTACGAGACCTCGCAGCCGGGCGTGTTCGCGGCCGGCGACGCCCGCCGTGGCCAGTCGCTGATCGTCTGGGCGATCAACGAGGGTCGCCAGTGCGCCCGCGTCGCCGACCGCTACCTCGCCTCGCTCGACCACCACGAGCCGGCGCTCGCGGCCTCCGCCGACGCCGACGAGGGCCCCTCCGGCCCGCCGCTCCACGCCCAGGGCGCCCTCCCCGTCGAGTAACCCCGGCCAAGGAGCCCCGATGGGGCGGGGTGTCGGTGCGGCTCCCGCCTTCGCCGAGCGTCCCGCGTTGCCGCGTATGCGGGGCCGCGAGGGACGCTCGCGGGTGGGGCGGGGTGCCGCTGCGGCCCCCGCCTTCACCGAGCGTCCCGGGTTGCCGCGTAGGCGTGGCCGCCAGGGACGCTCGGGCATGGGGGGCGGGGTTGCCGCTGCGGCCCCCGCCTTCATCGAGCGTCCCGGGTTGCCGGGTAGGCGGGGCCGCGAGGGACGCTCGCGGGTGGGGCGGGGCGCCGCTGCGGCCCCCGCCTTCATCGAGCGTCCCGGGTTGCCGCCCATGCGGGGCCGCCCGGGACGCTCGGGCATGGGGGGCGGGGGTGCCGCTGCGGCCCCTGCCTTCACCGAGCGTCCCGGGTTGCCGCCCATGCGGGGCCGCCCGGGACGCTCGCGCATCGGTGCTGGTAGCGTCGCGGGCATGGGTGAGCACCTCGATCTGCGCGGCAGGACGGTGCTCGTGACCGGGGCCGCGCGCGGCATCGGCCGGGAGGTCGCCGTGAGGGTCGCCGCCAAAGGGGCGCGGGTCGCGCTCGTCGGGCTCCACGGCGAGCCGCTCGAACGCCAGGCCGCCGCGCTCGGCGCCGCGCGGGCGGCGTGGTTCGAGGCTGACGTGGCGGACCGCGCGGCGGTCGAGGCCGCGGTCGACGGCACGCTCGAGCGCTTCGGCTCGATCGACGTCGTCGTCGCCAACGCGGGCATCGCCCCGCCGCCGGCGACGATGCTCGCGGTGTCTGACCGCGACTTCCGCCGCGTGCTCGACGTGAACGTCGGGGGCGCGTGGAACACCGTGAAGGCGACGCTCCCGCACGTCGTGGCGGCCCGTGGCTACGTCATGGTGGTCTCCTCGCTCTACGCGATGGTCAACGGCGTGCTCGCCGCGCCCTACGCGATGAGCAAGGCCGCAGGCGAGCAGCTCGGCCGTGCGCTGCGCGCGGAGCTGCGCCCGCACGGGGCCAGCGCGGGTACCGCGTACCTCGGGTTCGTCGACACCGACCTTGTCCGCGAGAGCTTCGAGAAGCCGGTGTTCCAGGAGCTGCTGCGCTCGCCGACGGGCCTGCTCGCCCACCCGATCCCCGTTGGGCGCGCGGGCGCCGCGATCGTGCGCGGGATCGAGCGCCGGCGCGCGCGGGTCGTCGCGCCCGAGTGGGCGCGACCCCTGCTCGCGGCGCGGGGCCTGCTGCAACTGCTGGACGACCCGCTCACCTCGACCGCGGCGACGCGGGCCGGCATCGCGCTCGCCGAGCACGAGCCGGACCAGGTCTCGGCGAATGGGGTCGCAGCCTCGCCCGCATCGCCACGAACTTGACGCCTGCGTCATCTTCGGGATAGGCTCCCGCGCCCGCACCCGCCCAGGAAGGCCCCCTGCATGTCCCAGCAGCTCCCCACCGTTGCGATCATCGGCGCCGGCTCGTCCGGCATCGCCGCACTCAAGGCGTGCGCCGAGCGGGGGTTCGAGGTGACGTGCTTCGAGGCATCCGACCGCGTCGGCGGCAACTGGGTGTTCGAGAACAAGAACGGCATGTCCGCGTGCTACCGCGACCTGCACATCAACACCTCGCGCGACCGCATGGAGTACTCGGACTTCCCGATGCCGCGCAACTACCCGGACTACCCCGACCACCGCCAGATCGCGGCGTACTTCGACGACTACGTCGACCACTTTGCCATCCGCGACCGCATCCGCTTCGAGACGCGCGTGCAGCACGCCGAGCGGCTTGACGACGGCGTCTGGGAGCTGACCCTCGACGACGGCACCACCGAGCTGTTCGACGTGCTGCTCGTCGCCAACGGGCACCACTGGAACCCGCGCTGGCCCGAGCCCGCGTTCCCCGGCGCGGACACCTTCACGGGCGTGCAGATGCACGCGCACGCCTACATGTCGCCGGACTTCCTGGAGGGGCGCAGCGTCGTCGTCCTCGGCATGGGGAACAGCGCGATGGACATCGCGGTCGAGGCCTCCTACGTCACCGACCGCGTGTACCTGGCGGCGCGCCGTGGCGCGTGGATCGTCCCGAAGTACCTCTTCGGCAGGCCGACGGACCAGCTGCGAAACGACCCGCGCGTGCCGTTCAAGGTGCGCCAGAAGGTCATGCACCAGATCATCAAGGCGACCGTCGGGCCGCCCGAGCGGTTTGGCCTGCCCAAGCCCGACCACGAGTTCGGCGAGGCCCATCCGACGGTCTCCGGGCGCATCCTCGACCGGATCACCCACGGCGCCGTGACGCCGAAGCCGAACATCGCGCGCCTCGACGGCGACGAGGTCGTCTTCACGGACGGCTCGCGCGTGCAGGCCGACGTCGTCATCTACTGCACCGGGTATCAGATCACCTTCCCGTTCTTCGACGAGGACTTCATCGCCGCGCCCGACAACCGCATCGAGCTGTACCGCCGCGTCGTGCACCCGGACGTCCCGAACGTGTTCTTCATCGGGCTGCTGCAGCCGCTCGGCGCGGTGATGCCGCTCTCCGAGGCGCAGGGCGCCTGGGTCGCCGACCACCTGCGGGGCGAGTATGCGCTGCCGCCGCGCGACGAGCTGCTGGGCGAGATCGCCGCCGACCAGGAGGCGATGCGCCGGCGCTACGTCGCCTCCAAGCGCCACACCATTCAGGTCGACTTCGACGACTACCTCCGCGACCTCGCTAAGGAGCGCCGCCGGGGCGCCGAGCGCGCCCGCCTGGCCGGCTACGCGCTGCCGGTCGCGCCCAGGGCGGCCGAGCGCGCCGCCGCCGCGTGACCGTGACCGACGCGACCGTCTCCGGCAGGCGCGAGGCGACGAAGGCCGCCAACCGCGCGGCGATCCTCGCCGCGGGCGCCGAGGTGTTCGCCGACGTGGGCTTCGGCGCGGCGACCGTGCGCGACATCATCCGGCGCACCGGGCTCGCGAGCGGGACGTTCTACAACTACTTCCCGGACAAGGAGGCGGTCCTCACGGCGATCATCTCGCAGACCGCGGGGGAGGCTCGCGCCCGGGTGCGCGCCGCGCGCCGCGGTGCCACGACGATCGAGTCGTTCGTCGACCGGGGGTTCCGCGCCTACTTCGAGTACCTCGTGGAGGACCCGCTGCGGCTCGAGCTGCTCCGGCGCAACTCCGGCACGATCCGCGCGATGTTCGACGAGCCCTCGGTCGGCGCGGGGACCGAGGAGTTGCGCGAGGACCTCGCGGCGGGCGTCGCCAGCGGTCTCCTGCCTGCCCACGACGTCGACCTGATGGCGACGGCGATGATCGGCGCGGGCTTCGAGGTGGGCGTGCGCCTGCTCGACGAGGGCGCCCCAGACGTCGACGGCGCGGTGCGCCTGCTGACCGGCGTGTTCGTAGGCGGTTTCGAGCGCCTGCGGGGCGTGTGACCGTCCGGTTTCCGGTGGAGGACACGCCGGCGCAGCGGTCCTAGACTGGCCTGTTCGTGCCCTCGTTCTGCCGCCACAACCGCCTGGAGACGACCTGCCCGATCTGCTCGCGCAAGCAGCGCGAGCGCGAGCGCGAGGCGGCGCAGGCGCGCCGTCCGCCGCGCCCCGCGCGGGCGGGCGGGACGGCGCCGGCCCGCCGCAGAGCCGCTTCCGCCGGCGATGTTCGCGTGCGCCGGCTCGCGCGGGCGGGCGACGACGGTTTCCACAGCGACCTCGTCCCGGGGCTGCGGTCCAGCGCGGACGCGCGGCGCCTTGCCACCGAGCTCGCCTTCGCGGCAGCCCGCCTCGGTGAGCTCGGGGGCGGCAGCCCGCCCGGCCTCTACGGCGCGGCGCGCGGGGCCGGCGGAGAGGAGGGCCTGTGGCTCGCCTTCCTGATCGCCTATCTCGGGCCGCTCGACGATGCCGACGATCCGTTCGCGGAGATCGCGCGGGTGCGCGTGCCGTGGGCGGACGGCACGGTGCCGCAGCTCGAAGGGACGCGCGTGGGCCCGCGTGGTGCGTGGGAGCCGGCCCGTCACGAGGACACGCTGCTCGCCTACCGCGCCTGGGCCGCCCGGTCCGGGTCGCAGGCGGCCGCGCTCGCCGGCGAAGCCTCGTGGACACCGGAGCGGCGGTTCGAGCGGGCGTTCGAGCGCCTGGCGCTGCCCGGGCTCACGCGGGCAGCCCGGTATGAGTTCCTGCTGTCAGCGGGCGCTCTCGGTCTGGCCGCGCTGCGGCCGGCCTCGCTGCACCTGCTCGCCGATCCGCGCGATCCGACGGTGAGCGCGGCCAAGCGGGTCTTCGGGATCGGCGACGTGCTGCTCGTCCAGCGCCGCGCCGCCGAGCTCGCCGCGGCGACGGCCCTGCCGATCGGCGCACTCGACCTTGGGCTCCTCAACTGGGCGCGGCTGACCGACGACCCGGACGGCTCGCGCATCCGCGAGGGCGCCACCGTCGGCCCGGACCCGGACGTCGTCGAGCTCGTCGAGGGCGCGCTCGGCGTGCCGGCCGCCGACGAGCCGGGCTGATGCAGCTCAGAGCTCGTCGAGCTCCAGGTCGTCCAGCTCGTCCTCGGGCTCGACGAGCGAGGTGCCGTGCGGTGTCTCGGCGTCCTCGATGTCGCCCTCGGCGTCGACCCACCCGAGCGTGACCGCGACCTCGACCGCGACGCCCTCGACGTCCTCCTCGCGCCCGACGTCGAAGCCGTACTCGAGCTGCTCGGGGACGTCGAGCGAGGTGCCGTCGAGGTCCAGCACACCGGTCTCGATCTCGTCCGCTAGCTCGCGCAGGCGCTCGGCCGCCTCGGCCCGGTCGGTGGTCGAGGTCTCGCGGTCGGCGTGGCGCATGCCGGGGTATGTACCACACGGGCCGCGTGGACCCCGCGCAGGGCCGGTCAGCGCTGGGCGGCGGCGAGTGCCTGGAGCGTGTAGTCGATTCCGAGCACGAGCTCGGCGTCATCGTCCCAGCGCGTACGCCCACCCAGCGTCAGGACCTGGCCGCCGAGGAACCCCAGCGGGGGGCTGCGCCGAGTGCGCGCAAGGACCGCGCTCAGCATGCGGCGACCGAGCGGCGCCCAGCGCTCCGGCCGGCGGCACGACCCCGCGAGCGTCCGGCACGCGTGCGCCAGGCGCAGCAGGCCGAAGGCGGTGATCGCCCCGGCGGACACGTCCGGCCGCGCGCGGCGCCCCGCGGCGTAGTCCCACGGCGGGATGCCGGAGGCGGGAAGGTGCGCGGCGACGAAACGCGCCACGCGCTCGGCGTCGGCGACGAGGCCGCGGTCGCCCAGCTCGGCGCCCAAGCCCGCGAAGCCCGCCAGCGCCCAGCCCTGTCCCCGTGCCCAGGGGCTGGCGGCGGTCAGGCCCTGGCGGCGGTGGTAGCCCAGGAACGCGCCGTCGGCGCGGCGGTCGAGCATCGACTGGATGGCCGCGCCGTCGGGGCGCAGCATGCGCGCGGCGAGCAGGTGCGCATCGCGCCGCGCCAGGTCGGCGTAGGCGGGCCGGCCGGTCTGCCGGCTCGCCCACGGCAGGATCTGGAGGTTCATCAGGCTGTCGATGATCGTCTCGGCGACCGGGCCGCGCGCATCGGTCGGCACGCTGCCGAAGGCGGCGTTCGTGGCGGCGAGCGACCGCAGCGTGTCGGCGGCGGCGAGGACGCTCGCCCGTAGCCGGGGACAGATCGCGGGGGCGCCCGCGCGGCCGCACAGACGCTGGTAGGCGACGAGCGACGAGCGCCCGTAGACGAAGCCGACGTCGTGCACGGGGGTGCGCTCCCACCCGAGGTTCGCGACGGTCGCCGCCAGCGCCCAGCGGCGGAACACTCCGTGCGCGGGCGCGAGCGCGGCGGCGTCCCACAGCGCGCCGGGCCAGAACCCGCTCGTCCAGCCGCGCTCGAAGCGCAGGCGCCCGTCGCGGCCGGTGCCCAGCGGGAAGCGGCCGGGCGGCGTGGCGGCGTGCAGCGCGGCGACGCGCTGCAGCAGCAGCCCCTCGGGCGTGCGCCGCGGGTCGATGAGGAGATCACGGACGGGCGCGGGTCCCCGCAGCAGCAGGCGGGTCGCGGGCCTGGGCGGCAGCGCCACGTCGTGGCCGTCGATGCTCAGCGCGGGGGACCTGCCGCCGGCGACCTCGACGTGGTGCGTGCCTCCGGCGCCGCCCGCTGCCGGCTCCGGCGTCGTGGCGCGTCCGCCCGCGTGGACGGCGAGCCGACCGCCGGGGGCGGCCTGCAGCCGCACGCGCACTCCTGCCCCGAGATCGATCTCGAGCGCGCCACCACCGGACAGCCGCGCGTCGAACGACGCGGTCCACGGCGCGGCCGGCACGAGCGCGCCACGGCCGGGGTCGGCGGTCAGCCGGACTGCGGTCCCGGCCGCAGCGCCCACCGCCGGCGGGCCACCGGCCGCGAGGGTCGCCCCGGCCGCGGCGAGCACCAGTACGGCGCCGGCGCGGCGGGCGCCGCCGGACGGGCGACGTGAACGGTGGAGGCGCACGGGAGGAACACGGGCGGGGGATGCAACCCGCTGGAGCATAGGTCCGCGGCACGGCGCGGCTGAACGGAATCAGCAGCAGACGGGCGAGCGCCCGATGATGGACGAGATCGCAGCAGCCGAGCGGCCCGCGGGGCGGGAGCTGAGCCGCGCGGAGCTGGAGACGCTGGTCGTCGACACCGTCCCGCTGCACGCCGAGGGCCTGCTGCGGCTCGCCAGGCGCCACAGAATCTGTAGCGGCACCGTAAAGCGCAGAACGACGGACATGATTCGAGAGCGCCGATCTCGCGGCGTAAGGATCGCGCCGGGGCGACGGTCCGGTGTACCGTCGCCCCCGCCGATGCTTTTCGGCGCACTAACCCGCCGCTGCCCGCTTTTCCGCCCGGTCTGCGGCGAGGCGCTGCCGGACCATGGCAGCCGCCCGCGCCCGTACCGCCGACCTTGACACGACGGACGCAGCGATCGCGCCGCCGGTGGGTGCGCAGTAGCCGAACGTCGTCGAATTAGAGGCAATCGAGCTGTTGAAGTTGTCAAAGCCGACGGTCCAAGACGTGCCACCGGGATCGGCAGCAGACCACCAGATCACCGCGACGGCCGCCTCGATGAAGCCACCACCCACGATGGACATGCCGGCGGGACAGGTCGCCGTGACGCTTCCAACGGTCCCAGCTGCGACGGAACCATGGGCTTGGACCACTGTCGCGCGGTTGAGATTGACGGGGCCCGCGGGGCCTTGTGGGCCTTGTGGGCCCTGTGCGCCCTGTGCGCCCTGTGCGCCCTGTGGGCCCTTAGGCCCTTGTGGGCCTGTCAAGCCACGCGGGCCACGGGGGCCACGCGGACCGCGCTTCGAGGCCGAGGTGTGAGACTTCCCGTTGCCGCCGTTGGTAGCGGCGAGCGATACTCCGGTGGTCGCGAAGACCAACGCGATGAGTGCGACCACCCAGCCCGCAGACGGCTTGCGGACGCTCATGATGGACCTCCCGCAGTTTGCAATCGGCGATTGGTTCGCCCGGTCAGCGAGAACCTATTCGCCGGTGGTCGCGAGACGCGTCCGTAGTTCTCACGGCCGCCGCGCGACGCGGACACGAACGAGCTGCTCGCCGGTGTCGCGGTCCAAACGGTCCAAAGGTTCACGGCGCCGGGCGCTAGAGCGGTGCTCTTGGGAGGGGGCCCCGCTAATCCCCCTCGGCAGCGCCAGCCGCGGATGTGACGACGGGCGCGCGCGCTTGGACGACCCTCCGTTCACCGGTAGTTTCGCCGCGCCGAACGGCACGATTTCCACGCAATTTGCGCACATTTCGGCGTCCAGACTTCGCTCAGCGGGGGAGCGCCTCCGCGATCCTGCGCCTCTGCTGAACGGAATCGCAGCAGACGGGGGGCGCCGGATCATGGACGAGATCGCAGCAGCCGAGCGGCCCGCGGGGCGGAAGCTGAGCCGCGCGGAGCTGGAGACGTTGGTCGTCGACACTGTCCGCTTGCACGCCGAGAGCCTGCTGCGGCTCGCGAGGCGCCACAGCCTCTGCGCCGACGACGCCCAGGACGCCTACCAGCGCGGCATGGAGATCTTCCTGCGCCACGCCGGGCGGCTCGACCCGGAGCGCGCGCCGAGCTGGCTGCGCACGGTCGTCAAGCACGAGGCGATGGCCGTGCGGCGCACCCGCCAGCGCGACATCGGGCCGTCCGAACTGGACGCCGACCGGCTCGAGGCGCGTACGACGCCGGGGCCGGACGAGCGCGTGATCGGATTCGAGCACGTCGAGCGCTCGGCCGAGGCGCTGCAGCGCCTCAAGCCGCAGGAGGTCCGCGCTCTGTGGCTGCGCGCCCAGGGCAACTCCTACGAGGAGATCCAGGAGCAGACCGGCTGGACCAGGACGAAGGTGAACCGCTGCCTGTACGAGGGGCGCCGCAGCTTCCTCGAGCGCTACGCCGGGATCGAGTCCGGCGCCGAGTGCCGGCGCTGGGAGCCGCTGCTGTCGGCGCTCGTCGACGGTGAGGCGACCCGCGACGAGCTCGTCGAGCTGCGCCCGCACCTGCGCCGCTGCGCGTCCTGCCGGGCGGTGGTGCGCGAGCTGCACCGGGCGAACACGCCGCTGGCGGTCGTCTTCCCGGTGGCTGCGGCCGTCACCGCCGCCGGCCACGCCGAGCCCGCCGGGCAGCTCTTCGTGCGCGTCTACGAGACGGTCACGACCTGGCTCGGCGAGCGCGCCGCCTCGTCGCTCGTGCGCGCGCAGCTGCTCGTCGACAGCATGAGCGCGTCGGCGGTGAAGATGACGGCGATCGCCGCCTCGGCGGCGGCCATGGCCGGGGGCGGCGCCGTCGCCGCCGAGCACGCCTCCCGGCCCGCCGCCGGCGCCGCAGGGACGGCGGCGGCGGCGCCCCTGGCCCGCGCGGCCGGGACGCACGGGATCGGCGAGCGCCACCTCGTCGACCTGCGCTCGACGACGCCCGTCCGCCGCGCGTCAGCTGCGCGGTGGCGGAGGCGGGCCGCACCGGCACGCACCGTCGCGCGCCCGGCGCCTGCGGGCACCGCGACCGCCCCGGCGCCGTCCGCAACGCGGGCGAGCGCACCCGCGCCGGCCCCCCGGCCCGCCTCCGGCGCCGCCCCCGAGCTCGGCATCGAATGAGGGCCTGCGTGCCGTCCGGACCGGGGCGTACGTTGCGCCTCGCAATGTCCCTGTGCTTCATCGAACCCCAGGACGCGATCCGCGCGATCGCCGAGTCCGTCGGCCGCGAGGCGCGGCGCCAGCTCCTCGGGGAGCTCGTGCGCGCGTGGGTCGACGCGATCCCCGAGCCCGACCTCGAGTCGCACTACGTCAAGGCCGTCGCCGACCTCGACGAGCACGACCTCTCGATGCTCGCCGCCTGGCACGCCTCGCTCGAGGTGGGCCAGCCGATCGCCAATCGCGAGTTCCTCGTCGGTGTCTTCCCGTCGCTCGGTGAGAACCGCCGGGAGGCGCTGAAGATCGCGGCCGGGTTCCGCGGCGACGAGGCGTTCGACGCCGGCGTGTCCGAGGACCAAGTGCTCGACACCGTGCTCCCGGCGCTCGGGCGCGAGCGCTGCCTTGAGCTGGCGCAGGAGTGCCTGGAGCTGTATCTCTGGGACCGCCTCGGTTCGGACAACTGAGGCGGCGCCTCGCGCGGTCTGCGGGCGTCCTCGGCATCGGGCGTGCAGAGCACAGCCCGATTGCCTGCGTCCTGCGCACAACCGCGCGATCCATCCGCCTCAGCCGTCCGAACGGCGTGGGTGGCGGGAAGCTCAGGGCGCGTTCGTCAGGGCGGCTTCGACGTCTCGGATCGTTTGCGCCGTGTCCTGGAAGTGGATCGCGGTGATCCCGAGCTCGTTGGCGGCCGTGCAGTTGACCTCCGTGTCGTCGATGAACACGCAGGCGCCTGGCGGGACGCCGAGGCGCTCGCAGGTCAGCTCGTAGATCGCCGGGTCGGGCTTGCGGACGCCGACGAAGGCTGAGTCGATGACGAGCTCGAAGATCTCGTCCACGGGAAGCATCGAGCGCCAGCGTGGCTCCCACTCACGGACGTTGTTCGTGAGGATCGCCGTCCGGTAGCCGCGGGCGCGGACGCCGCGCAGGTACTCGACCATCTCGTGGTTCGTCTCGAGCGCGGCGAACCAGCGGGCGGAGAAGGAGTGCATCTCCACCTCGCGGCCCAGGTCGGCGCTGACCTGGCGGCCGACGCGCTCGAGGAAGTCGTGCTCGCTCATGCGCCCGCACTCGAGCTCGAACAGGGGGTTGTGGCCGTCGCGTTCTGCGAGCCGCGCCATCGCCGCGCCGATCGCCGCACTCGGCACGCCGGAGGCCCCCTGTACGCGGGCGAACGCGGCCTCCAGCGGCGAGCTGAGCACCCCGCCGAAGTCGCTGATGACCGCGCGGATGGGGCTCACGCAGCCGGAGCGCGATCGTCGGCGCGGCGCAGGATGTCGTAGCGGCCGACCCCTTCGCGGTCTGCGACGTGCCAGCGCAGGAACGCGCAGTCCAGCCGCAACCGGCCGAGGTCGAGCGTCGTCCCGCACACGACCGCGCCCCAGGCACGGCGGGGCGGCCCCTCCTCGGTCAGCCAGAGCTCCAGCGCGGCGCGCTGCTGGCGCCCGTCGGCATCGAACGTCGTCGACAGCCGCGGGTCCTCGACGCGCAGTCGGCGGTTGAGCGCGCCGCTCTCGTCGGGCTCGAAGATCACCGCGTCGAGGATCTCGTCGCCGTGATCCTCGTGACCGGCGGGCCGGATCGCCGCCAGCGAGATCGCGGCGTCGTCGAACCACGCACCGAGCGTGCGTGTGCGCGAGATCCGCGACCAGTCGGGCGTGCCCCACGAGCGGCTTCGCTGCCCGAGGCCGTCGAGTGCGAGCTTGCGGCCGCCGACCTCGGCTGCCCCGCGCACGCGCACCGGCTGCTCGTAGCCGAGCATGCCGCCCGCGCGAGCCAGCGGGTCGGCGGCAGCGAGCTCGTACGGCGCGCCGGCCGACGCCACCTCGACATCGAGGCTCGCGTCCTCGGTCGCCGCGTGCACGCGCCAGCTGGAGAGCGGCTCCAGTGTCTCCACGTCGATCCCGGCGGCGCTGATGCTCTCCCAGGCCGAGGGCTCGGCGACCTCGACGCCGCCCTCGGCGGCCACGCTCACCTGCTCGTCACCGTGGAAGAGCAGCGCCAGCCCGCTCGCGGTCCGGCCCTCGGCGAGCCCGAGTCGCAGCGTGCCGTACACGCCGGCCTCGGCGTCACCGAATGCGAGCGTGATCGCGTCGGTGAAGCCCTCGCCCGCCGCGGGACGGGGTGCCTCGAGCTCGGGTCCGACGGTCACGTGCCCGGCAGCGCGGGCGGGTCGCCCTGCTCCACGTCGCTGGCGGTCCCGTCAACGTCGTAGTTGCGGCGCGCAGCCCGACGGTCGTCGTAGGCGCTCCAGCCACGCGACCCCCAACGGGCGCCCCGCACGGTCCAGACGCCCGCGGGCCCGAAGCTCGCCGCCCCCGCGTCGATCATCGGGCGCAGCACCAGCCGGCGGATCGCCGCGCGCGTCGGCGGCAGCAGGCAGAGGAAGCCGGCGATGTCGGTCAGGAAGCCGGGCGTGAGCAGCAGGGCGGCGCCGAGGATGACCAGGCCGCCATCGGCGACCTCGCGGGCGGGCACGCGGCCCGCGGCCAGCGTGTCGGTGAAGCGCGCCCACGCACGCCGGCCTTGGTGGCGCAGGAGCCAGACCCCGAGCAGCGAGTCGCCGATCAGCCGCGCGATCGTCCACCACACGCCGATCACCTCGCCGACCTGGACGATCACCCAGATCTCGGCGATCGGAACGAGGATGAAGAGTGTGGCGATCAGCAGCGGCATCGCACCAGACAGGGTACGCGGTCGCCGCTGCGGGGATCCGCGCCTCAGAGCGCGGGGGCGGGCGCCGGCCCGTCGAAGCGCACGCCCGGCAGCCGGTGCAGGCCGACGAGCTCGATCAGCGTGCAGATGTGCGGTCGCGCGCCGTGCAGCGTCATCGCCCTTCCGGCCTTGCGCAGACGGCGCGCGACCATCGCCAGGTCGAGCATCAGCGACGCGTCGGCGAACTCGAGGTCGCTGAGGTCGACGACGAGGTCGTCGTCCACCGCGAGGGCGCGCGAGAGCGCCTGGCGGCGCAGGCTCTGCGTGGACCGATCCTCATCGCCGGCGCAGCGCAACACAGGAGGGTTGATGCTCAGCGAGACGATGGGCTCACAGTACTCGAAGCGCGCGCGGCCGTGTGCACCGCCACGCTCGGACGTCCGTCTACACTCGGCCCATGCCCACCGTCGAAGACGTCGAGGCGGCGCTGGCGAACGTCATCGATCCCGAGCTGGGCCTCGACTTCGTCGAGCTCGGCCTGATCTACGAGATCGCGATCGACGGCGGCCACGTGCACGTCACCTACACGCTGACCACGCCGGCGTGCCCGATCGGGCCGATGGTCGCCCAGCAGATCGAGGAGTTCGTCGGGGAGCTCGAGGGCGTCGATTCGGTCGAGTCCGCGATGGTGTTCACGCCGCCGTGGTCGCCGGACCGGATGAGCGAGGACGCCAAGTTCGCGCTCGGCTACTAGCTGGGCTCACGGCCGCGGCGCTCAGCGCGCCCGCCTGCGCGCAGGCCGCCGCGCCCCCGGTGACCGGCCGGCTGCTCGTGACGCTGGCCCCCGCGGACGCGCACGCCCACGCGGTCGCTGTTGCCGCCGGCGCCCGCCTCGCGGGCCCGCAGTTGCCGCAGTTGCGCCTGGTGACCGTGCGCCCGCGGGCCGGCGCCTCGGCGCACGCGCTGGCGCTGCGGCTGCGCCGCGACCCGCGGGTCGCCCGCGTCGACGTGGAGCATCGCGCCGTGCCGCGGGCGCTGCCCGACGACCCGGCGCTCACGGCGCCGATCCAGCTCACGGGGCTCCCGCCCGGCACCCCGGAGGAGTGGTGGGCCGCCGCCGCGGACCTCACCGGCGCCTGGGACCAGGTGCGCGGGGCGGGCGCGCTCGTCGCGGTCATCGACCAGGGCGTCGACGCGACGCATCCCGAGCTCTCGGGGCAGATCGCGGGCAGCATCTCCGAAGGCGGCGGGCCGGCGACCGAGGACGACGTCGGGCACGGCACGCACGTGGCCTCGCTCGCATGCGCCGCGACCGACAACGGCCTTGGCATCGCGGGCGCGGGAGACGGCTGCCGGCTGCTCGTCGCGCGATCGGACTTCAGCGATGCATCGATCGCCGCCTCGATCGTGTGGGCGGCCGACCACGGCGCGCGCGCGATCGCGATGAGCTTCGGCACCGACCCGGGCGCCGCGGCGCCCGCGCCGGTCGTCGACGCGCTGCGCTACGCGGCGGCCAAGGGGGCCGTGCCGGTCGCCGCCGCGGCCGACGCCCCGCTCGAGGACCAGGGATATCCGGCCGACGTCGTGCAGCCCGATGGCAGCGGAGCGGACACGACCAGCAACCTCGGGCTCAGCGTCACGGCCTCAACGTTCGCAGGCGCGCTCGCGTCGTTCGCCGGGCGGGGAAGCGAGATCTCGCTGGCCGCCCCCGGGACGACGGTCGACGATGGCCGCCAGGCGGGGCTGCTCGGCGCCTTCCCGCAGAACGTCACCGCGCTGGAGACCGGGAACCTCGACGGCGCAGAGGGGCGCCCGTGCGGGTGCCGCACGACGTTCGCGGGCGACTCCCGCTGGGCCTACCTGCAGGGCACCTCGATGGCCGTGCCGCTGGTGGCGGGGGCCGCGGCGCTCGTGCGCACGGCCAACCCGGCTCTGAGCAGCGCGGACGTCGTCGCGCTGCTCAAGCGCACCGCGGCGCGGCCGGCGGGCGCCGGCTGGACGCCCGACCTCGGCTGGGGCGTGCTCGACGCGGGCGCGGCCGTGCGCGCGGCGCGCGCGATCGACCGCACGCCGCCCTCCTCGCGCCTGACGGTCGCCGCGGCGTCCCCGCGCGCGCGCTCACGCCTGCTGCGCTGGACCGGTGGCGACGCCGGGCCGCCGGGGATCGCCGTGTCGGGTGTCGCGCGCTGGGAGATCTGGCGCTCGCGCGATGGCGCCCGTGCGCGGCGCATCGCGCGGCTGCCGGCCGCCGTGCACGCGCTGCGGGTGCGGCTCGTGCGCGGCGTCCGCTACCGCTTCTTCAGCATCGCCGTCGACCGCGCCGGAAACCGCGAGGCTCCGCCGGCGCGCGCCGACGCGAGCCTGCGTGTGCGCTGAGCGCGCTCAGCGCGCCGGCGTGGTGCGCCGGCGGCGCTGCGCGGCGGCCGAGCCGGCGTCCGGCGCGGCGCGCAGCCGGCCCTTCGCCGAGCGCCCGTTGACGCGCCCGGCCTCTGCCTGCGCCTCCCGCGCGATCGCGACGAGCTCGGTGATCGAGTCCTCGATCCCCTTGGCGATCGAGTCGATGTCCGGCAGCGCGTCGTAGTCGCCCAGCAGGCCGAAGTTCAGCTGGCCGTCGTAGCTCATGATCGCGATCGCGAGCGCGTGGTTCTTCGGCAGGAAGGCGACGGGGTAGACCCCGACCGCCCGCCGCCCCGCGACGTAGAGCGGGAACTGCGGGCCGGGGACGTTGGTCACGATGAGGTTGAACAGCCGCGTCGAGAAGTTCAGGCGCGAGGCCTGCGCGAGGATCGTCGGCGGCGCGAAGTTCTGCGCCCCCGCGATCACCTCGGCGCCGATCGCCTGCTTGGACTCCTTCAGGCCGTCCATCGCCTGGCGCACGACCCGCAGCCGCGCCACCGGGTCGTCGACGTACACCGGCAGCGGGCCGCGCATCGCGGCGATGCGGTTGCCGAGCCGGTGGTGCTCGTCTTCGGTGCGGATCGACACCGGGACCAGCGCGCGCAGCTCGAGGCCCTCGGTGCGCACGCCGCGCGAGCGCAGCCAGCCGCGCAGCGCGCCGCTGACGACCGTCAGCACGACGTCGTTGACCGTTCCCCCGAGCACGTTCTTGACCTGCTTGAAGTCGGCAAGCTCGGCGCGCACGACCTGCAGGCGGCGGTGGGGGCCGATCTCGACGTTCAAGGGGGTCTCGGGCGCCGGGTTCAGCCCCGCCCAGGCGATCTCGCCGACGCCCTCGAGGCCCTCGCGGACTTCGGCGAGCACCTCCGACGGGCGCAGCGCCAGGCTCGTGAGGCGGCGCGCCCCGTCCACCACCGTGCGCGCCGCGCCGATCGCCCCCGAGGCCAGGAGCTCCGCGGACGTCGGCTCGGCTGCCGGCTCCCACGGCTCGTCGGGATGGTCGATCACCGTCCCCTCGGGCGAGAGGTCGAAGAGCACCGTCGCCAGGTCGACGCCGGAGATGCCGTCGATCACCGCGTGGTGGGTCTTCGTCACCAGTGCCCAGAGCCCGCCCTCCAGGCCCTCGATGACCCAGATCTCCCAGAGCGGCTTGGAGCGGTCCAGCTGCTGGGAGAAGATCCGCGCGGCGAGCTGGCGGAGCTGCTCCTCGCTGCCCGGTCGCGGCAGCGCGGTCTGCCGCACGTGGTACTCGAGGTTGAAGCTCGGATCGTCGACCCACACCGGCCGGCCCGCCTCGACCGGCGGGAAGCTCAGCTTCTGCCGGTAGCGCGGCACGAGGTGCAGCCGCTCGCGGATCTGGTCCAGGAAGTCGTCGAACGGCGGGGCGGGGCCCTCGAAGACCGCCACGGCGCCGACGTGCATGTGCGAGGAGGGACCCTCCTGCACGAGGAACGACGCGTCGATCGCGGTCAGCCGGTCGAAGTGCTCCTGCGCCATGCACGCACACTAACGCGGGCGGCTCGCGACGGCGAGAGGGCTGCGAACATCGGAGGACCACGAGCGGAGGCACACGCGATGGCATGGGATTTCTCGACCGACCCGGAGTTCGACGCGCAGCTGGACTGGATGCGCGACTTCGTGCGCGCCGAGATCTGGCCGATCGAGACGATCTACGGCGAGCTCGACCAGGCCCGGCTGGACGCGATCTACCGCCCGTTGCAGGAGGAGGTCAAGGCGCGCGGGCTGTGGGCGGCGCACCTGCCGCCCGAGCTCGGCGGCCAGGGGTTCGGCCAGGTCAAGCTCGGGCTCATGCACGAGATCCTCGGCACCTCGATGCTCGCGCCGATCGCGTTCGGCAACCAGGCGCCCGACTCGGGCAACAGCGAGATCCTCGCGCTCGCGGGCACGCCCGAGCAGCAGGAGCGCTGGCTGCACCCGCTGCTCGCCGGGGACCTGCGCTCGGCCTTCTCGATGACCGAGCCGGGCGCCGGCTCGGATCCGACGCTGCTGCGCACCCGCGCCGTGCGCGACGGGGAGGGCTGGGTGATCGACGGGCACAAGTGGTTCTCGAGCAACGCCTCGATCGCCGACTTCCTGATCGTCATGGCCGTCACCGACCCCGACGCCCGCGCCCACCAGCGCGCGTCGATGTTCATCGTCCCCACCGACACGCCGGGCGTGAACATCCTGCGCGACGTCGCGACGATGGAGCACCCGCAGGAGAGCTTCGGCAAGCTCGGCGGTCATGCGGAGATCCGCTACGAGGGCGTGCGCGTCCCGGGCGACAGCCTGCTCGGCGGCGAGGGCGAGGGCTTCCTCATCGCCCAGCAGCGCCTGGTACCGGGCCGCATCCACCACTGCATGCGCTGGCTCGGTGTCGCCTCGCGCGCGTTCGACATGCTCTGCGAGTACGCGACGCACCGCTATGCCTTCGGCTCGACGCTCGGCGAGAAGCAGACGGTGCGCGGCTGGATCGCGGACTCCGCCGCGCAGATGCAGGCGGCGCGGCTCATGACGCTGCACGCGGCGTGGAAGATGGACACGCAGGGCGCCGCCGCGGCGCGCGAGGACGTCTCGCTCATCAAGTTCTACGGTGCGGGCGTCCTGCACGACGTCGTCGATCGCGCGCTGCAGATCCACGGCTCGCTCGGCTACTCGACCGACATGCCGCTCGAGGCGATGTACCGCATGGCCCGCGGGGCGCGCTTCTACGACGGCCCCGACGAGGTGCACCGCGAGAGCGTGGCGCGCCGCACCTTGCGCAGCTACCAGCCGCCGCCGGGCGGCGTCCCGAGCGAGCACGTGCCCACGCGCCGGGCCGCGGCGCGGCGCAAGTTCGCCGAGATCCTCGAGGTGATGAGCGCTGACGGCTGAGGAACGCGATGGCCGGCATCTCTCGGTGCGGCTGCTGGTGATCGCCCTCGTCGCGCAGGTGCTCGTGGCGGGAGTGGTCGCGTACTTCGCGGTCGCGGGCTGGCCGCTCCTCGGCGACCGCCCGCCCGCCGCTGACGCGCAGCCCTCGGGCGCCCCGTCGGTACCGGCGGCGCGCACCGACCGCTTCGACGGGGCACGCGCGCTCGCGACCGCCAGGCGGCTGGTCGCGCTCGGCCCGCGCCCGGCCGGCTCGGACGGCGCGTGGGCGGCGGCGGCGCTGCTGCGCCCGCTGCTCCCGCACGGCCGCCTCGAGCCCCTGCCCGGGCAGCCGCGGCTGCGCAACATCGTCGGCGAGCTCCCAGGGCGCGGCGCGCCGATCGTGCTGATCGCCCACTACGACACCACTCCCGTACCGGGGTACGTCGGCGCGAACAACTCCGCCGCGGCCGTCGGTGCGGTCGTCGAGCTCGCGCGGCGGCTGCGCTCGTCGCCCACCACTGCGCCCGTCGTCTTCCTGCTGACCGATGGCGAGGAGGCGCCGGACTACCCGCCGAAGGACTTCCTCGCGACTGCGCTGCGCGGCTCGAAGGCCGCGGCGGCCGGCTCGCTGGGGCACACGGCGCGCGAGGTGATCGTGCTCGACTTCATCGGTCAGCGGGGCCTGCGGATCAGGCGCGAGCTGAACAGCGACCCGGCGCTCTGGTCCCGGCTGCGCGGCGCGGCCGCGGCCGTCGGCGTCGGCGCCGTGTTCCCCCCGGGCGCGCGGGGCGCGATCCTCGACGACCACGTGCCGTTCCGCGACCGGGGGATCCCGGCGATCGACCTCATCGACTTCGACTACCCATGCTGGCAGCGCGCGTGCGACACGCTCGACAAGCTCTCCGAGCGCAGCATCGACGCCACCGGCGAGGCGCTGATGGAGCTGCTGGCGCGCGAGCGCGCAAGGCGCTGAGCCTGCGCTCCGTACACTCGACGGTGATGCCCAGCGCCCCCGAGAGGATCCTCCTGGCGGCTCCGCGCGGCTACTGCGCCGGTGTCGACCGCGCCGTCCAGACGGTGGAGCGCGCGCTCACGCTCCACGGGGCGCCGGTCTACGTCCGCAAGGAGATCGTGCACAACAAGCACGTCGTCGAGCAGCTGCGCGAGCGCGGGGCGATCTTCGTCGACGAGCTCGACGATTCGATCCCCGAGGGCGCGATCACCGTCTTCTCCGCCCACGGCGTCTCGCCGGCCGTCCAGGCCGAGGCCGAGCGGCGCGGGCTGCGCACGATCGACGCGACCTGCCCGCTCGTCACGAAGGTCCACCGGGAGGCGGTGAAGTTCGCCGCCGAGGGCTACACGATCGTGCTGATCGGCCACGACGGGCACGAGGAGGTCGAGGGGACGATGGGGGAGGCACCCGAGGCGATCGTCCTCGTCGAGACCGTCGAGGACGTGGACGCACTGGAGGTCGCTGACCCGGAGCGCCTGGCCTACATCTCCCAGACGACCCTGTCGGTGGACGAGACGCGCGCGATCATCAACCGCCTGCGCGAGCGCTTCCCGGCGATCACCGGGCCGCGCACCGACGACATCTGCTACGCCACGACGAACCGCCAGGCCGCTGTCAAGCAGCTCGCGCCGCTCTGCGAGCTCGTGCTCGTGATCGGCTCGCGCAACTCGTCGAACTCCAACCGGCTCGTCGAGGTCGCGCGCGAGCACGGGGCCGCCTCGCACCTCATCGACAACGAGGTGCAGGTTCAGGACGCCTGGCTCGAGGGCGTGCGCACGCTCGGCATCACCTCCGGCGCGAGCGCCCCCGAGGAGCTCGTCCAGCGCCTCGTGCGGTTCTTCCGCGACCGCGGGACCGGGCAGGTCGAGGAGTTCGAGGTCGTCCAGGAGGACGTGCGCTTCATGCTCCCCAAGCCGATTCGTCAGGCGCTCGCCGCGCAGGGCGCGTGACCCGCGCGCTCAGGCGGGGCGCGAGAGCCACGCGCGCAGCTCCGCGTCGTGCTCGCCCAGCCGCGGCGGCCGGCGCTCGCCGCGGACGGGGGTCCGGCTGAGACGCAGCGGCGAGCGCGTGGTCCGCACCCCGTCGAGCTCGAGCAC
>DATKLF010000075.1:0-7510 GCA_035542555.1 Solirubrobacteraceae bacterium
TTCTACGCGAACAAGCAGCTGACGACCGGCGAGGGCGGCATGGTCACGCTGGCCGATCCGGCGCTCAAGGAGCGCATCGACTCCGAGCGCAACCAGGGCCGCGCCCCGGACATGGGCTGGCTCGACCACGACCGGCTCGGCTTCAACTACCGCCTGAGCGATGTCGCCGCGGCGCTCGGGATCGCCCAGCTGGAGCGCCTCGACGGGATGCTCGCCGCGCGTGCCCGCGTCGCGTCGCGCTACCGCGAGGCGCTGGCCGGCATCGAGGGCCTCGGCCTGCCGTGCGAGGATCGCGGCGGCGACCGGCGCGGCTGGTTCGTGTTCGTCGTGCAGGTCCCGCGCGGGCTCGAGCGCGACGAGGTGATCCGCGGTCTGCGCGCCCACGGGGTGCAGAGCAAGCCCTACCTGCCGGCCATCCACCTGATGAGCTTCTACCGCGAGCGCTTCGGCCACCGCCCGGGCGAGTTCCCGGCGTGCGAGGACGTCGCGGCCCGCTCCGTCGCGCTCCCGTTCTTCCCGGAGATGACCGACGGGCAGGTCGAGCGCGTCGCCGGCGCCGTGCGCTCGGTGCTCGAGCCCGCCCGGACGTAGACTGCGCCGCCGATGTCGCGCTTCGCCGAGCCGCAGGACCCCGACTTCGCCTCGATCAACCGCTCGCTCGACGTCGACCGGCGGCTGTGGCCCCACGACGTGGCCCAGTCGCGCGCGCACGTGCGCATGCTCGGCGCCCGCGGGATCATCAGCGCGGCCGACCGCGACGCGCTGCTCGCCGGGCTGGACGGGGTCGAGCGCGAGCTGCGGGAGGGGAGCTTCACGTTCCGCGCGGACGACGAGGACATCCACATGGCGATCGAGCGCCGGCTGACCGAGCTGGCCGGACCGGTCGGCGGACGGCTGCACACCGCGCGCTCGCGCAACGACCAGGTCGCCACGGATGTCGCGCTGTTCACGCGCGAGGCCGCCCGGGAGGCCGTCGCGCGCATCGAGGCGCTGATGACGGCGCTGATCGAGGCGGCCGAGGCGCACATCGACTGGCCGCTGCCCGGCTACACGCACCTGCAGCGCGCGCAGCCCGTCTACCTGGGCCACCACCTGCTCGCCTACGTGTGGATGCTCGCCCGCGACCGCGAGCGCTTTCGCTTCACCGAGGCCCAGGCCGGGATGCTCCCGCTCGGGGCCGGCGCGCTCGCGGGCGTGAACTTCGACACCGACCGCCGTCAGGTCGCCGCCGAGCTCGGGTTCGCCGGCGTGGCCCCGAACTCGCTCGACGCCGTCAGCAACCGCGACTTCGTGCTCGACTACCTCGCTGCCGCCGCGACCTGCTCGACGCACCTCTCGCGCCTGGGTGCCGAGCTCGTGCTGTGGTCCAGCGAGGAGTTCGGCTTCGTCGTGCTGGCCGACGCGTGGACAAGCGGCTCGTCGATCATGCCGCAGAAGAAGAACCCCGATGCCGCCGAGCTGCTGCGCGCCAAGGCCCCGCGCGTCGTCGGCCACCTGGGCGCGCTGCACGGCGTGCTCCACGCTCTCCCGCTGACGTACAACAAGGACCTGCAGGAGGACAAGGAGCACCTGTTCGACGCGGCCGACACGCTGCGCCTGAGCCTCGCCGCGGCGGCGGGCATGGTGCGCGGGGCGCGCTTCCGGCGCGAGCGGATGGCGCAGGCGGCCTCGGACGAGCTGATCGCCGCGACCGACCTCGCAGACCTGCTGGTGCGCCGCGGCGTCCCGTTCCGCGAGTCGCACGGGATCGTCGCCGGGCTGGTCCGCGAGGCGGTCGAGCAGGGCCGCGCCCTGTCGGACTTCACGCCCCAGGAGCTGCGCGCGCACTCCGAGCACCTGGATGCCGAGGCCTACGAGGTGCTGGCGCAGCGCTCGTGGCTGGAGTCGAAGGTCAGCGAGGGCGGCACGTCGCTCGCGCGCGTGCACGAGCAGCTGGCACAGGCCCGCGGGCTGCTCGAGACGTGATGGCGGCCGCGATCGTGATCGACCGGGGCTTCTTCGCGCGCGACGTGGTCGAGGTGGCGCGCGACCTCGTCGGGTGCACCGTGCGCCACGGCGAGGCCCGCGGGCGCATCGTCGAGACCGAGGCCTACCACCATCGCGAGCCGGCCTGCCACGCCTACGTGGGCCGCACGGCGCGCACCGCCACGCTGTTCGGCGCCCCGGGCACCGCCTACGTGTACCGCTCGTACGGCATCCACGCCCTGCTGAACGCCGTCTGCGAGGACGAGCAGACCGGGGCGGCGGTGCTGATCCGCGCGCTCGAGCCGCTCGCGGGCTTGGAAGGGATGCGCGCCCGGCGCGGCATGTCCCACCCCGAGGCGCTGTGCTCGGGCCCGGGGAAGCTCACGCAGGCGCTCGGGATCGGCCTGGCCTGCAACGCCACGAGCCTGCTCGACGGCCCCGTGCGGATCGAGCCGCCGCCGGCGGGCCTCGCGCGGCCGCGGCTGGTCGTCGGCACGCGCGTCGGGATCACGCGGGCGACCGAGCTGCCGTGGCGCTTCTGCGCGGCGGGCAGCCGCCACGTCTCGCGGCCCTGGCCGGCGCCCATCGCGCGCCGGAATGCGGCCTGAGGCCTACCCGCTCGGCGCCGCGGCGCCGCCGGAGTCGCCGCCGGCCGCGGGCGGCGTGCTCGGCGCAGGGGCGGGCGCCGGCGCGGGCGTGGCGTTGCCGCCTGCGCCGGTCTTGCCGGTGCCGGTGCTTCCACCACCCCCGCCGGTCCCGCCGGCGGGGCTGGTCCCCCCGCCCTTCTTGTGCCCGCCGGTCCCCGCACCGGTCGTGCCGGCGCCAGTCGTCCCGCCGCCAGTCACCGTGCCGGAGGTGGCGGGAGCGCCTGAGGCGCCGACGAGCGTCGACGGATCGACGGACGGTGGGGGCGTCGTCCCGTTCTTCTTCGCCGCCGCCGCCGCGGCGCGCTCCTTGTAGATCGCGTTCGCCTGCACCACGAAGTCATGCCAGATCTGCGCGGGGTAGGTCCCGCCGGCGACCGGCTGCCCGCCGAACTCGGTGAGCATCGGCTTGTTCGAGTTCGGGTAGCCGACCCACACCGCGATCGTCCAGCGGTCCGTGAAGCCGGCGAACCACGCGTCGCCGAAGTTCTCGGTGGTTCCCGTCTTGCCGGCGGCGAACCCGCCGTAGGCGGCCCGCGTGCCGGTGCCGTGGGCCACGACCGTCTCCATCTGCTGGGTCGTGAGCTGGGCGATGTCCGGCGAGAGCACGCGCGTGCGGTAGATCTTGTCGCGGGCGATCACCTTCTGCGAGCCGATCGGGCGCACCTCCTCGATCCCGACCGGGCCCTGGTCGGGCGCTCCGAGCGAGCCCCACACGCGGTTCCCGTCGGCGGCGAACGACTCGTAGGCGTGCGCCCAGTCCAGCGCGGAGACGCCCTGCTTGAACGCCCCCAGCGT
Organism: Solirubrobacteraceae bacterium; assembly: GCA_035542555.1. Lineage (GTDB taxonomy): Bacteria > Actinomycetota > Thermoleophilia > Solirubrobacterales > Solirubrobacteraceae > F1-60-MAGs163. Next base: position 3,408 of record DATKLF010000075.1, read on the forward strand.
CATCGCGGGGTTGCTCGACACGGGCGTGCGCACGCCCATCCGCTCGATGAAGTGCGCGATGCGCTTGGTGCCCGTGGCGATGCCGACGGCGGCGAACACCGCGTTGTCGGAGTACGTCAGCGCCGAGCCCAGGTCGCGCGCGCCCGCGTACGCGTTGTCGAAGTTGTTGACGACGAACTTCTCCTGGCCGCCGGAGCCCGGCACGTCGAAGACCCGCTTGCGCGACTCCCAGATCGACCCGAGGCCGTAGCCCTTCTTCAGCGCCTGGGCGAGGATGAAGGGCTTGACGGTCGAGCCGGGCTGGCGCTGGCCCTGCGTGGCGAGGTTGAACGGCTGGGTGCGGTAGTCCGTCCCGCCGACGAGCGCGCGGACCTCGCCGGTCTGGTTGTCGATCGCGACGAGCGCCGCCGCCGGCCCGTTGGGCCCGAGCCCGCCGAGGTTGTCCTGGATCGCCTTCGCGGCTGCGCGCTGCAGGTCCAGGTCGAGCGTCGTCTTGACGCTCAGCCCGCCCTCGAGCGCCTTGCGCGCGCCGAAGTGCTCGACGAGCTGCTGGCTGACCCACGTCGTGAAGTACGGGGCCTTCGAGTCGACCGACGGCGGCACGATGTTCGTCGGCAGCGTCTGCTCGATCCCGTTGGTGTATTCGCTCTGCGACATGTATCCCTGCAGGAGCATCTGCTTGAGCACGAGGTCGCGCCGGCGCTTGGCGGCGAGCGGATGCGCGAGCGGGTCGAAGGCGCTCGGGTTGGCGACGATGCCGGCGATCAGCGCGGCCTCGGGGGCCGTCAGCTCGGCGGCGCACGGCCGCGCCCGCGTGCCGCAGCCCAGGTGGTTGGGATCGTGCCCGAAGTACACGCGTGCCGCGGACTCCACGCCGTAGGCCCCGTTGCCGAAGTAGATCGAGTTCAGGTACTCGGTCAGGATCTTCTGCTTGGACCACTTGCGGGTCAGGTGGTAGGCGAGCGCGGACTCCTTGAGCTTCTCGAAGATCGTGCGCTTGTTCTGGGCCTGCAGCGCGTTCTTGACGAACTGCTGGGCGATCGTCGAGCCGCCCTGCACGCTGCCGCCGTGCACGATGTCCTGGTAGAAGGCGCGCCCGATGCCGCGCAGGTCGACCCCGCTGTTCTCGTAGAAGCGCTTGTCCTCGATCGCGATGATCGCGTTCCTCATGAACGACGAGATCTGGCCGTAGGAGACCAGCACGCGGTCCTGGTCGGTGGTCAGCACGCCGAGCGGCTTGCCGTTCGTGTCGAACAGCAGCGAGTTGCGCGCGGTCTGGAACTCCTTCGCGCTCTCCAGCTCAGGTAGGTCGCTGGCGACGGCCATCATCATCCCGAAGAGGGTCGAGACGGCCGCCAGGAAGGCCAGCGGGATCAGGAGCAGCAGCAGGCGGCGCTTCTTGACCTTCGGCTTGGCCGCGGGGGCCACGTCCGGCACGAGCAGCGGCTCGTCCGGGGACAGGGTCGGGGTGTGGGGCTGGTCCTCGTCGCTCATTGGCCACGCGGGAGCGCGCGATGAAGGGCTGCTGCGGCGGGAAACCGGCGGCGGCATGCCGGCGCACCTGGCCGCGGGCGGACGTCGTACGGCACACCCGCCCCGGGGCGTCAGACTCTAGCATTGGCCACCGATGCCATCCGCCGGTTCCGACGCCGCCTTCCTGGCCCGCAACGCGGCGGAGTCGCTGCCCGCGGGGGGCCTCGAACACAAGCTCCAGGAGGCCGCGGCGCAGGGGCGCCCGCTGCGCGTCAAGCTCGGGCTCGACCCCACCGCGCCGGACATCCATCTGGGCCACACGGTCGTGCTGCAGAAGCTGCGCGAGTTCCAGGATCGCGGCCACCGCGTCGTGCTGATCGTCGGCGACTACACCGCACGCATCGGGGACCCGAGCGGGCGCTCGGAGACCCGCCCGGTGCTCAGCGCCGAGGAGATCGAGGCGAACGCCCGCACCTATGAGCGCCAGGCGTTCCGCGTGATCGACGCCGATCGCGAGCGCTACGAGCTGCGATTCAACGGCGAGTGGCTGGACATGCGCATGGAAGAGCTTTTCCGCCTGGCGCGCACGACGACCGTCGCGCAGCTGCTGGACCGCGAGGACTTCGCCACACGCTACGCCGCCGGGGCGCCGATCTCGGTGCTCGAGCTGCTGTACCCGCTGATGCAGGGGTACGACTCGGTCGCCGTTCGCGCGGACGTCGAGCTCGGCGGCACCGACCAGACCTTCAACCTGCTGCTCGCGCGCGACATCCAGCGCCACTACGGGATCGCCGAGCAGGCGGTGCTGACGCTCCCGATCCTGCCCGGCATCGACGGCGTCGAGAAGATGTCCAAGACGAAGGGCAATCAGATCGGGATCGCCGAGCCGCCCGAGGAGATGTTCGGCAAGACGATGCGCCTTCCCGACGACGCCATGGCGTCGTGGTTCGAGTTGCTGGCGGTCGACCCGCCGGTTTCCGGCACGGCCCCACGCGACGCCAAGCGCGGGCTGGCACGGGCACTCGTCGAGCGCTTCCACGGGGCGCAGGCGGCGGCGGCGGCGGAGGCGCACTTCGACCGCGTCTTCGTGGCCCATGAGCTGCCCGACGAGATCGGCGAGAGCACCATCGAGGCCCGAGACGGGGTGGTGCACGTCCCCGCCGCGCTGGCCAGCGCGTTCGGCGTCTCACGCTCGGAGGCCCGCCGGCTGCTCGCACAGGGGGGCGTGCGGCTCGCCGGCGAGGAGCTCGGTCCGGATGACCTTGACCTGCCGGCCGTGCGCGTCGATGGCTCGGTGGTGCAGCTCGGACGCCGGCGATTTCGCCGGCTTCAGGTGCGCGGCTGATGTCCGTCCACGCCGGCCTGCTGCGGCTTCAGACCGACGGGAACGGGGAGATCGTCGACCTCACCGAGGGCGTCGCGGCGATCGTGACGCGCTCCGGTGTGCGCTCGGGGGTCGCGGTGGTGTTCGCCGCGGGGGCAACGGTCGCCGTCACGACCCTCGAGTACGAGCCCGGTGCCGTCGCCGATCTCCAGGAGCTGCTCGAGCGCATCGCGCCCGCGGGCAGCGAGTATCGCCACAACGCCCTCAACGCCGACACCAACGCCCACGCGCATCTGCGTGCCGCCCTCGTCGGCCCGTCGGAGGCGGTCCCGATCGTCGACGGGGAGCTGGGCCTGGGGACCTGGCAGCAGGTCGTCCTGCTCGACTTCGACGACCGCGCACGCGAGCGCGTCGTGTCCGTGCACGTGCTGTCCTGAGCGCGGCGGGCGGGCCGCCGAGGCGACGCCCGCGCCCGCGCCGCCGCCTGCTACCCTTCTCGGCCCGGTCGGTCCGCGCCGCGCAAGCGGCTCCGTTGAGGGGCCCCAACTTCGGCGCTATACTGTCCGGTCCGTTCTCCCGCTGCGGCGGGGGAGCGTCCTCGAGAAGGAATCACCTTCCCGGAAGGGCGCGCGGTCTTTGAAAACTCAACAGCATGCGCACCTCAGGGCCTTGGCCCTGGGATGTGCGTCCAGGTTCGATCCGCCTGGGGCCGGCAGCAGCCGGCACGAGGCGGACTGAGCATTACCTGTCATGACCGTCGGTGCCCCGTGTATGCGGCACCGCACATGCAGTAGGTCACGACGAACTCTCTCTGCCGGGTGGAGGCCTTCGGGCCGCCGCGCGGCTCGATCGTCGCGGGTCGAGGCCTTCGGGCCGCAAGCCGCGACACTTCACGGAGAGTTTGATCCTGGCTCAGGACGAACGCTGGCGGCGTGCTTAACACATGCAAGTGGAGCGACGAACCAGGGCTTGCCCTGGGGCAGAGCCGCGAACGGGTGAGTAACACGTGGGTAACGTGCCCCGATGATCGGGACAACCCGGGGAAACCCGGGCTAATACCGAATGTGGTCGCATCTCATGAGGGATGCGACGAAAGGAAGCTTCGGCCTCCGTATCGGGAGCGGCCCGCGGCCCATTAGCTTGTTGGTGAGGTAACGGCTCACCAAGGCTCCGATGGGTAGCTGGTCTGAGAGGACGATCAGCCACACTGGGACTGAGACACGGCCCAGACTCCTACGGGAGGCAGCAGTGGGGAATCTTGCGCAATGCGCGAAAGCGTGACGCAGCAACGCCGCGTGGGGGAAGA
>DATKLF010000076.1:0-30166 GCA_035542555.1 Solirubrobacteraceae bacterium
CACGTGCTCGGCAAGGGCGACGTCTACCACTCGTCGACCGAACTTGTGCGGCGTTTCCTGCGCCGCCAGATCCCGGCGTATGTCGACGGGGCGCTGAACGTCGTCGACGCCGAGGACGTCGCTCGTGGGCACCTGCTCGCCGACGAGCACGGACGGCTCGGTGAGCGCTACATCCTCGGCAACCGCAACTTCACGCTCGACCGGCTGTTCGCCGATCTCGGGCGTCTGTCGGGGGTCGAGCCGCCCGCCGTGAAGCTGCCCCTTCCCGTTGCGCTGCAGCTGGCCGCGGCCGCGCAGTCCCTGCCGGGCAAGCCGGTCGCCACCGTCGCCGAGGTCCGGGCCGCCTCGCTGTGGTGGGCGTTCCGCTCGACGAAGGCCAAGCGCGAGCTGGGCTGGAAGCCCTCACACCACGAGGACACCCTCGTCGACACGATCGAGTGGTACCGCATGCGCGAGCCTTCGCTGCTCGCCGAGCCGGGGTCGCGCCAGCCGCTCGCGTTGCGCCTCGCGGGCTTCGGCGTGCGGCGGGCCACGTCCGCCGTCTCGGCGCTCACGTTCTAGCCATGGCGACGCTCTACCGCTGCCGCACGCCCACCGATCACCTGTGCCCCTGCGGGCGCGTCGCACGCGAGCTGCGCCGCCGGGGAATCGCCGCCGAGGAGGTGCGGGTCCCATGGCGGCGCTCCAGGCGGGAGGAGGTCGCCGCGCTCAGTGGCCAGGCGGTCGTGCCGCTGCTCGTCATCGACGGCGAGGCGATCTGCGATTCGCGGCGGATCGTCGAGCACCTGCGCTGGCTGGCCGGACAGGAGGAGGAGGGCACGCGCTGAGCGCGCTACGCTGCGCGTTCGGCCGGTCGCCCACTTGGCCTGGGGCGTCATCGAGCGCCCGACCGGGTCCCGCGCCGGCTCTCGGGCCGGCGGACCGCCCCGGTGGCCAGGAGTGTCACACCGCCCAGGCGAGACACACCGTCCTGGGACGTAGCAGTTCAGTGGCGACCGATGTCCGGGGGAGGCCCGGGGCCCGCCGAGTGCGGCCCCCGGGCCCCTACCCCAGCACAAGCGCCTTCAAGGCCCTCCCGCTGCGCGCCAGCTCGAGCGCCGTCCCGGCCTGCTCGAGCGCCAGCCGGTGCGTCACCAGGCCGGAGGGGTCGACGGCGCCCCCGGCGATCAGCGCGAGCGCGGCGCGCATGTCCGCCGGCCCGGCCGAGTAAGAGGCGCAGACGTCGACCTCAGCCCGGTAGAGCGCCAGCCCGTCCAGGCCGAGCGGGTCGCCGGGGTACGGTGGGGCATACAGGCACAGCGTGCCGCCGGGGGCCACCGCCGCGGAGGCCCCCTGGATCGCGTCGGGGTCCGGCGTGCAGATGAGCGCGACGTCGACCAGCTCGTTGCCGTGGCGCTCGGCGCCGAGCGCGAGCGCGCGCTCCAGGCGCTCGGGGCGCGGCTCGCGCACCCAGACCGCCTCGACCGCGCGTGCGTGGGCTGCGGCGACCGCCAGCAGGCCGCTCGTGCCGGCGCCCACGACGAGCAGCGCGTCGCCCCCACGCAGGCGCGCGCGGTCGAAGGCGCGCAGCACGCACGCCAGCGGCTCGACGAACGTCGCGCGCTCGTCGTCGAGCCCGTCCGCCGCCAGCAGCTCGGGCACGAGCGCGGCCGGCACCCGGAAGCGCTCGGCGAAGCCGCCGGGGTCGAGCCCTGAGGCGCGGAAGGCCTCGCACAACGTCTCGTGCCCGCGCCGGCAGCGCCGGCACTCGCCGCAGGGCGCGTGGTGGTGGACGATCACGCGGTCGCCCGCCTGCCATGCGCCGACCTCCGGCCCGGCCGCGACGATCTCGCCGACCAGCTCGTGGCCCAGGACCGCGGGCAGCTTCGGCGCGACCCAGGCCGCGCTGACGTCCGATCCGCAGACCCCGCAGGCCAGCAGGCGGCAGACGACGTCCGCCGGCCCGGGTTCGGGTTCCGGGCGCTCCTCGATCCGCACCCCGTCGACCGCCACCGACAGCGCGACCCTCACGCGAGCAGCTCCGCGATCCCTGCGGCGTCGGGCGCCCGCGCGATGCCGCGCTCGGTCACCAGCGCGGTGACCAGGTCGGCGGGCGTGACATCGAACGCGGGGTTGCGCACGCGCGTGCCGGAGAGCGTCAGCGCCGTCCCCGCGAGCGTGCGCACCTCGTCGGCGTCGCGCTCCTCGATCACGATCGCCGCGCCGTCGGCGAGCCCCGCGTCGATCGACGAGGTCGGGCCGGCGACGACGAACGGGATGCCCGCGGCCCGCGCGGCGAGCGCCAGCGGGTAGGTGCCGACCTTGTTCGCCACGTCGCCGTTGGCCGCCACGCGATCGCAGCCGACGAGCACCGCGTCGGCGGCGCGGCCGCGGATCAGCCCTGGTGCCGCCGCGTCGACCACGAGCTCGTGGGGGATGCCCGCGCGCGCGAGCTCCCACACCGTCAGGCGCGCCCCCTGCAGCAGCGGCCGCGTCTCGCAGACGAGCACCTCGACGCCGCCGGCGTCGTGGAGCGCCCGCGCGATCCCCAGCGCCGACCCGCGGCCGCCGGCGGCCAGCGCGCCCGTGTTGCAGTGGGTCACCACGCGCCGCGCGCCGGCCAGCAGCTCGGCGCCCGCGGCCGCGATCGCCGCGCCGGCGGCGTCCTCCTCGGCGTGGATGCGCTGCGCCTCGCCGCGTGCCGCGGCGGCCATCCGCGCCGGCCCGGCGGCGAGCGCGGCGCTTCGCACCCGGTCGACCGCCCAGGCGAGATTGACGGCCGTCGGGCGCGCGCTGCGCAGCTCCTCCGACGCCGACTCGAGCGTGCCGAGTCCCGGCAGCGCAGCGAGCTCCATCGCCAGCCCGTAGCCGGCGGCGATGCCGATCATCGGCGCGCCACGGATCGCCAGCCGGCGGATCGCGGCGGCCGTGTCGCGCGCTCCGGTCAGCTCGAGCCAGCGCTCGGCCGCGGGCAGCAGCGTCTGATCGAGCGCGTGCAGGCGCTCCCCGTCCCAGCGCAGCGCGCTCGTCGTGCCCGCGGCCATCGACGCCGATGCTACGCCCGGGCGAGTGCCGCGGCCGCGTGGGCCGATCCACTACGGTCCCGCGCGATGATCCGCCGCGCCGCCGCCGCCGTCCTGCTCGCGCTGGCGTGTGCGCCCGCCGCGCAGGCCGCCGGGCCGCCGACGATGCCGCTCGACCAGGTGCGCGCCGGGATGGACTGCACCGCGGCGTCGGTGATCCAGGGCACCGCCATCAGCACCTTCGACGCCCACGTCGACGACGTCATCGGCAATCCGGATATCCGCCAGGCGCGGATCCTGCTCACGCTCTCCGGCTCGGCGATCGACGCCACCGGCGTCGGGCCGGGGTTCTCGGGCTCGCCGGTCACCTGCGCCGCCGCCGACGGCACGCCGCAGATCATCGGCGCGATCTCCGAGACGATCGGCGCCTACGGCGGCAAGCGCGTCCTTGCGACCCCGATTCAGGCGATCCTCGGCGAGCCCGCCGATCCGCCACAGGCCGCGAGTCCCGCGCGCGCCGCGCGCCTGCATGCGCTGCTGCGCACAGCGCGGCCGATCGCCGAGCCACTGAGCATCGCCGGGCTCTCGCCCGCGATCGGCGCCGGCGTCGCGCGGGCCGCGCGGCGCGCGGGGCGCACGGTCGTCAGCGCGCCCGCCGGCCCGCGCCAGGCGCATCCCGTTGCGCCGCTGCAGCCGGGGTCGGCGATGGCCGTCAGCCTGGCCACCGGCGACGTCAGCGAGGGGGCGATCGGCACCGTCGCCTACACCGACGGCGACACCGTCTGGGCGTTCGGCCACGAGCTCGACGGCGCGGGGCGGCGCGAGCTGTTCCTGTCCGACGCCTACGTATTCGGCGTGATCGACAACCCGCTCGCAACCCAGGACTCCTCGACCTACAAGCTGGCTGCGCCGACCACGGACGTCGGCACGCTGCGCCAGGACGGGATCAGCGCCGTCGTGGGGAGCGTGGGCGCCCTGCCGCAGCATTTCCCGCTCACCCTGAACACCCGCGACCTCGACACCGGCAAGACGGCGGCGCTCCGCGTCCAGGTCGCCGACGAGCGCGCGATCGGCCTGCCGACCGGCGTCTCCGCGCTCACGACAGTCGCGCCCGAGGGCGCCGCGCAGGCCGTCTACGACGCGCTCGACGGCTCCCCGGTGAACCAGACCGACTCGCTCTGCCTGAAGATCGCGGTGCGCCAGTCGGGGCGGCCGCTCGGCTTCTGCAACCGCTACGTCGGCGGCGGTGGGGACGCCGACGCGCTGCTCGGCGGGCCGCTGGTCGGCGACGTCGTCGCGGCCACGCAGGCGCTGGACGCCTACGACGCGACCGGCCTGGACATCACTCAGGTCAGCGCCGACATCCGCGTCCAGCGCGGCCCGCAGATCGCGACGCTCGCCTCGCTGCGCGGGCCCTCGCGCGCGCGGCGCGGCTCGGACATCGGCGTGCAGGCCCGGCTCGTGGCGCCGGGCGGGGCCAGGCTCAGCCGCACGATCCGCGTGCACGTGCCGCGCGGGATGCCCGCCGGCCCGCGCGACCTCTATCTGGAGGGCACCGGCGCCGACGCCTCCTCGGGGTCGAGCAGCGCCGACACCACGACCGTCGACCTCTCGAGCTCGTTCGCGCCCGCCGATTCCGCCGACGCGCCGCGGACCGTGAAGGAGCTGGGCTCAGAGCTTTCGGCGATCCACCGCTACGACGGCGTGCGCGCGCGGTTCCTGCCGCCCGGCGCCGAGCCGCAGAGCGCGCTTCCCGGCGGTGCCGAGGGCATCGCGCAGCGGGCGCGGCGCGTCTACCGCGATCCGGCGCTGCGGATCGCGGGCACCGCGCGCCTGCAGCTCGACGTGCGGCCGTAGCCGCTCAGCCCAGGCGGTTGTCGATCTGCAACGGCGGCGCGCCGGCGGGCGCCGCCTCTGCGGGCGCCTCGGCGGGCGCGTCCGCGGGCGGCTCGACCCCGAGGATCTGGGCGAGCTCGCCGGTCTCGTAGAGCTCGCCGACGATGTCGGCCCCGCCTACGAGCTCGCCGTGAACGAACAGCTGCGGGATCGTCGGCCAGTTCGAGAGTGCCGAGAGCTCTTGGCGGATGCGCGGGTCCGGGAGGATGTCGACGGCCGCGAACGGGGCGCCCGTGGCCTGCAGCGCGGCGACGGTCCGCGCCGAGAAGCCGCACATCGGCTGCTCGGGCGTGCCCTTCATGAAGAGGATGACGTCGTTCTGGTCGATCGCCTCGGCGATCGCGTCGCGCAGCGGGTTGTCGCTCATGGGGTCTCCGTCTTGAGTGAGAGGGCGTGGATCGCGCCGCCGAGCTCGCCGGGCGCGAACAGGCCGTAGACGAGCTGGTGCTGCTGCACGCGGCTCAGCCCGCTGAAGGCGCCGGCGACCACACGGGCGCTGAAGTGCACCTCGTCGGCGGTCTCGACCTCCGCGCGCGAGCCCGGGATCCCGGCCTCGATGCGCTCCTTCAGCTGCTCGGCGGTGGGCATGCCTGCACAGGGTAGACGCTCGCTATACTTCCTGAAGCATGACGACCGAAGTCACGTTCAAGGCCAAGGGCATCACGCTCACCGAGCAGGGCGCGCAGAAGGTGCGCGAGTTCCTCGCCGCGCAGGATGCGGACGTCGCGACCGCGGGCCTGCGGGTCGGCGTCAAGGGCGGCGGCTGCTCGGGGTTCCAGTACCAGCTGGCCTTCGATGAGCAGCGCGACGGCGACATCGTCTTCGAGGACCACGGCCTGAAGCTGCTCGTCGACTCGCAGAGCCTCTCGTACGTCGACGGCTCGCAGATCGACTACGTCGACTCGCTCCAGGGCGCCGGTTTCAACGTCGTCAACCCCAACGTCGTCGCGGCCTGCGGCTGCGGCTCGTCCTTCCGCGTGAAGGACGACGACGAAGCGGTCTCGGCGCTCTAGTCGCCTCCCACGCCGAAGTCGCGCACAGGCAGCGCTCGGCGCCGCCAGAGGCCGAGCAGCGACTCATGCCACGAGGCGGCGAGCGCCTCGCTGTCGAGCACCCGGCGGATGAGCGCCGCGTCGCGGCGCCCGTCGCCATATGTCGCGTCCATCACGTCGGCGACGGTCACGCCGCCCGCGGCCTCCAGCAGCTCGAGCGTGTCGCCCGCGCCGACCTCCCCGGGCTCCAGGACGCGCAGGTACCACCCGCTGATGCCGGCACGCGCCATGAGGCCCGGGAGCGTCCGGTGGCCCCAGCGGGCCGCGAGCTTGTAGCACGGGCCGCGCGGCTGGCTGACCTGCACGACCGCGGTCCCGGCGCGCAGGACGTCGCCGATCCCGGCGGCGGCCTCGACCAGCCCGTGCGTCGAGAGGTTCTCGCCGAACGCTCCGTGGGGCAGTGCGACGCCGAGCTCGGCCTCCCAGCGTGCCCGGTGCTCGACCGGGTAGCAGCAGACCGCCTTGTCCGGGCCGCCGTGGACGGCGCGGTCCGCCTGCTCGTCGCCGGCGAGCCCGAGCGGGCCGAGCGCCACGCGGCCGGCGACCGGCGTCTTGACGATCGCGCTCGGCACCGAGCCTCCGCGCCAGGGCAGCGGCGCCGGGCGTCCGACCTGGAGCGAGACGATCTCGGCGCTCATCCGCCGGGCTCGTTGTCGAGCGAGTGCCACAGGACGCGGCACGCGGCGGTGCGGTACGGCGCCCACGGCTCGCCGAGCTCGGCGACCCTGGCAGGCTGCGGGAGCTTCTCCATCTCGTAGGCGAGTTGCACCGCGCGCCGCACGCCCAGGTCGCCGGCGGCCAGGACGTCCGGACGCCCGAGCTGGAACATCAGGAACATCTGGGCGGACCACTCGCCGATGCCCTTGACTGCGACGAGCTCGCCGATCAGCTCCTCGTCGGGAAGGGTCGCGACGTGGTCGAGGTCGAGCTCGCCGGAGAGCACGTGCTCGGCCAGCGAACGCACGTACGTCGTCTTCGCGCGCGAGAGCCCCACCGCGCTGCGCAGCGCTTCCGGGTCATCGTCGAGCACCTGGCGGGGAGTGGGCGCCGACCCGCCGTAGCGCTCAAGCACGCGGCCCCAGATCACCGCGGCGACGCGCGTCGAGAGCTGCTGGCCGACGATCGTGCGCAGCAGGGCGGCGTAGTGCTCGCCCGGGGCGCGGTCCGGCCGCGGCGCGAAGTCCGGGCTGCCGTACTGGTCGATCAGGCTGGCGAGGACCGGGTCGCACGCGCGCAGGTGCGCGAGCGCGCGCGAGGGATCGAACCCGGCCGGCATCGTCCGGCACAATAGTGGCGATGCTCGCCCGGCCCCGTCCGGCGGCGCGGCCGTCGGCGTGGCTCGGCGCGTGCGCCGCCGCCCTCGCCCTCTGCCTCCCGGCCGCGCCCGCGCAGGCGGCGGCCGGGCCGGTCGGAGCAGCGGGCGGCGCGCGCGTGTTGATCGCGTTCCTACCCGAGCCGACAGTCGTACCACCGCCTGTGCCCGTCGCCGAGCCGCCACCGGAGCCCGAGCCGGTGCTCGACCGGCTCGCGGCGCAGCGGGCGCTCTCGATCGGCCTGTCCAGCGCGACGCAGGGCACGTATGACCCCACGCAGGCGCTGCTCGACATCACGCAGGGCACGCGCGCGTCGCTCTCCGCCTACAAGCCCAAGCGACCGTTGCCGCTCGTGTTCGTGCCCGCCGGCCGCGGTGCGCTGTTCGGCGGCTGGCTCGACGTCGTGGCCCGCGCGAACGGTGCCCCCGCGGAGGTCGAGCCCGGGCTGCTCGCCGGGTCGGTCCCGGGCGGCGCGGGATACGCCGGCGTGCGCGGGCGCTCCCAGCAGGAGGCGATCGCGGCGGCCAACCGTGCCGGGCGCGTGTCGCTCGTCTCGCTCGGCCCCCCGAACACCGTCGCGCGGCGAGCACAGGCGCTCCTGCACCTGCGCCGGCTCGTCGTCGCCGGGCTGCCCACCGGCGACGAGGGCGACCGAGCCGTCGCGGAACTGGTGCGCGCGCGCGGTCCCGGCGAACTGCTGCTCGTCATGCAGACGCCGCCGCTGACCACCGGGCCCCAGCTGCTGGCGATCGGTGCACTCGGCCTCGGCGGCCCCGGGCAGCTGACGTCCGAGACGACGCACCTCGACGGGATCGTCGCCGGCATCGACGTCCTGCCGACCACGCTGGACTGGCTCGGGCTGCCGGTGCCGTCGGTCGTCAAGGGCCAGCCGATGCGCGTCGTGCCGGGGCGCGACGCCGCGGCGCTGACGACGTTGGAGCAGCGACTCCACGTCCTGCTCTCACGGCGCCTGCCGGCGCTGTGGACGGTGCTGGGGGCGTGGCTGTTCGTCCTGCTCTGCGCCATGCTGATCGCCGACCGGCGCGGGCTTCGGTGGGCGATGCGCATCGGCGCCCTGGCCGTGCTGTGGATCCCGGCGGTGCTACTCGTCACGGCGCTGCTGCGCCCGGCGCGCGGACTCGAGCTCGCGCTGATCGCGGTGCTGACGCTCGTGCTCGGGGCGCTCACCGACCGGCTCGTTGCCTGGCCCCGCGGCCCGGCCGTGCCGGCCTTCGCGGCCGTCGCGGCGTACGCCGTCGACCTCGCGTTCGGCTCACCGCTGATCATCCGCTCGCTGCTCGGCCCCAACCCGCTGTACGGGTCGCGCTTCTACGGGGTCGGCAACGAGCTCGAAGCCGCGCTGTCCTCGCTCCTGCTGATCGGCGTCGGCGCCCTGCTCATGGGCCGCGGGCGCTCGCGCGCGGCCGTCGTCGCGTTCGCCCTGGGCGGCGTCGTGCTCGGCCTGGTCATGGGCGCCGGGCGGCTCGGCGCGGACGTCGGCGGGATCATCACGATCGGGGCGGGCGCCGCGACCGCCGCGGTGCTCATGCTGCCCGGCGGGGTGACCAAGCGGGCGCTCGCGGCGGTGATCATCGCGCCGGTCGTCGGCCTGGCGGTGCTCGCCGCCCTGGACGCCGCCACCGGCGGCGACTCGCACTTCACGCGCACGGTGCTGCACGCCAACGGCTCGGGCGCCCTCTGGGACACCGTGATCCGCCGCTACGGCCTGGCGTTCCGCGCCCTGCGCCGCGGCTTCATGCCGGTCGCCACGCTGCTGGCGCTGCTGACGGTCGCGCTCGGCGCGCGTCGCCAGGCACGGTTGCTCGCGCCCGTCGGCGGGGACCCGGCGTATCGCGCCGCACTGTGGGGCCTGGCCGCGGTCGGGATCGCCGGGGCGCTGTTCAACGACTCCGGCCCGGTCCTGCTCCTGGTGGCCGTCTTCCTCGGGCTCGGCGTCGCGGTCTATCTGCGCGGCGATCCGCGCCTCGCCGGGCCTGGAACCGACGCCCCCGCCCGCTAGACTCCGATTCGATGCGCATCGCCCTGGTGTCGCCCTATTCGTGGACGTACCCGGGGGGCGTGACGCGCCATATCGAGGCCCTCGCAGAGCAGTTCCAGCAGGACGGCCACGAGGTGCGCGTCCTGGCGCCCTTCGATCCCCCCGACTCGCTGAGCGTCCGCCTGCACCGCGGCGCGGTTCCGCAGTCCCATCCCGCGCCCGAGTACCTGCAGCCGCTGGGCCGCACCGTCGGCATCCCGGCGAACGGCGCCGTGTCGAACCTCTGCCTGTTTCCGAGCAGCGTGTTCGCGATGCGCAGAGCGCTGGCGGAGGGCGGGTTCGACGTCGTGCACGTGCACGAGCCGATCGCGCCGGTCCTGAGCTGGGACGCCCTCGACTTCGACAGCGCTCCGCTCGTCGGCACATACCACACGTACGCCACCAGCCCGGTGACGCACAACCTCGGCAACGTCGCCGGCGCCGCGCGGCGGATGCATCGCCTGCACGCGCGCATCGCCGTCAGTGAAGCCGCCGCGTGGACGGCCCAGCGCTTCTACGGCGGGCGCTACCGGATCATCCCCAACGGGGTCCACCTGCCCGCCGAGTCGCCGGTCGCCGCCGAGGGCGAGGCGGGCCGCATCCGGATCGCCTTCGTCGGCCAGGCGGTCGAGCGCAAGGGCCTGCCGATGCTGCTGTCCGCGTTCGAGGGGCTGCGCGAGCACGTCGACGCCGAGTTGACCGTGGTCGGCGCGACCCCGGAGGAGGTCGAGCACATGCTGCTCGACGGCCGCGGCATCAGCGTGCTCGGCCGGGTCTCCGACGCTGAGCGCACGCGTGTGCTGCGCGAGGCCGACGTCCTCTGCGCCCCGTCGCTGGGCGGTGAGAGCTTCGGCATGGTGCTGACGGAGGCCTTCGCCCAGGGAACGCCCGTCGTCGCCAGTGACATCGCCGGCTACCGCGACGTCGTGCGCGACGGGCGCGACGGCATGCTCGTCCCGCGTGGCGACGCGCATGCGCTGGCCGAGACCCTGCGCGACCTCGCGCTGGACCCGGCGCTCCGCGCCACGATGGCGCGCGAGGCCGCCGTCCACGCCCATCGCTTCGACTGGCCGCGCGTCTCGGAGGAGATCCTCGGCGTCTACGAGGAGGCGATCGCCGCGCGCCAGCGAGTCGCCCCGGCGACGGCCTCCCAGCGCGCGGCCGCGCGCCTGGCACTGGTCGCGGCGGACGGGCGCCCGAAGGTCCTGCCGCGGCGCCTGCCGAGCATCGAGCCTGCGCCCGCCGGCGGCGGCCGTGCGCGCACCCGCGCGATCGCCCGCCGCGCTGGCCTGGGTGTCGCCGCGGCGGCGGGGCTCGTCCTCACGGCGCTCGCGCTGCAGCGCATCGGTGTCGACAAGGTCGCCGCCAGCCTGCTGCATTCGAGCCCGCCGTGGGTGATCGCCGCCGTCGGGGTGATGTGCGCCTCGATGGTGCTGCGCGCGGTCTCCTGGCACGCCATCCTGAAGGCCGCGCTCCCGGAGAGCCGGCTGTCGCGCTTCGCGGCGCTGCAGGGCACCTCGATCGGGGTGCTCATGTCGGCGACGCTCCCAGCGAGACTCGGGGAGCCGTCGCGCGCGCTAATCGTCGCGCGCCGGGCGGGACGCCCCCGCGAGACGCTGCCGACCGTCGTCGGCACGCTCGTCTCCCAGACGCTGCTCAACCTGCTCGCGCTCGCGATCCTCGCCGTGGTCGCGTTCTCGTCGGTGCACATCTTCGATGCGCACCACGGCGCGCTGTTCCTCGTGGCGATCGCGCCGCTGGTGCTGCTGCTCGCGGTCGTCACCGTGCCCGCGATCCTGCGCGCGGGCGGGACCGAGCGGTTCGGACGCCTGCACGCGATCGCGCGCCCGGTACGGCGCGCCGCCTACCAGGTGCGCCAGGGCCTTGAGGTCTTCCGCCGCCCGCGTGAGGGTGCCACGGCGATCGCCGCCCAGCTGGGAGCGTGGGCGCTCCAGGCGACGAGCTGCTACCTGCTGCTCGTCGCGATCGGCCTGCACGGCGCCGTCGGCGTCGGCGCCGCGGCCGCCGTGCTGCTCGCAGTGAACGTCACCGCGGTGCTGCCCGCCACGCCGTCGAACGTCGGCGTGTTCCAGGCAGCCTGCGTCGCCGTCCTCACCGGCGCCTACGGCGTGAGCACCGCCGACGCGCTCGGGTACGGGATCGTGCTACAGGCCGTCGAGATCGCCACGGCGGTGATCATGGGCGTCCCAGCGCTGCTGAAGGAGGGCCTCAGCTGGCGCGACGTTCGCCTGCGGGCGATGCACTCCACGCCCGTGCGGCTCGGCCCGGCGCCGGCGCGCAAGGCGCCCGCCGAGCGCCAGCTCGTCGTCGGCGACGTGTAGGAGCGCCGCCCCGGGCGGCGAATGGCTCCGCGTGGCCTGGGTCTACCTGCTGCGCTGCAGCGACGGGACGCTCTACACGGGTTGGACGGTCGACGTGTGGCGCCGCCTCGCCGCGCACGAGGCTGGTAGTGCGAGCCGCTACACGCGCAGCCGGCTGCCGGTGCGTCTCGCAGCCGCGTGGGAGGTCGCCGATCGCAGCGCGGCGATGCGCGAGGAGGCACGGATCAAGCGTCTGTCGCGGGCGCAGAAGCTCGAGCTGATCGCCGGCGCGGCCACACGCGGGTGAGCGGGCCTTGCACGCCGCGGCGCCGTGCGCTACCACGGGCGTCGTGGCCACGTTCTGCCTGATCCACGGTCAGTGGCACGACGCGTCCTGCTGGGACCCGGTCGTCGCCAGCCTGCGAGCGGCCGGCCACGAGGCGCTCGCGCCCGACATGCCGTTCGACGATCCGCGTGCCGGCTACGCACAGCGCGCCGGGCCGGCGATCGACGCGCTGAGCGGCGTCGAGGCTCCCATCGTCGTCGGCCATTCCATCGCCTCGGCCGAGGCGGCGCTGGTCGCCGCGGAGCGGCCGGTCGCGCTGCTCGTCCATATCTGCCCGCGCTTCGGCGGCTTCGCGACGCCGGCCGAGGCGCCCGCCGCCTTCCGCACGGGCTTCCCCTTCCCGCCCAGGGACGCGCTCGGGCGGACCGTCTGGGATCCGCAAGCGGCCGTCGAGGTGATGTACCGGCGGCTGCAGCGCGACACGGCGCTGGCGCTCGCCCGGCGCCTGCGGCCAGGCGCGGCCCCCGTCGGGCCGTACCCGCTCGAGCGCCACCCTGATGTCCCGGCGGCGCTCGTCTACGCGCTCGACGACGAGTTCTTCACGCCCGAGTGGGAGCGCTACGTGGCCCGCGAGCTGCTCGGCGTCGAGCCGATCGCGATTGCAGGCGGGCACTTCCCGATGGCAGAGGGCCCCGGCTCGCTCGCCGGGCTGCTCGACCGGCTCGCGTCCGATGCGAGCCCGCTGGGCTAGGCCGTCTCGCCCGCGAGGATCTCATCCGCCGGGTCCTCGTCGGGGAGGTCCGCGAACAGCGCCGGGTCGCGGTCGCTGCCGGCGATCACGTCGTCGCGGCGCTGGCGGTCGGTCTTCGGCAGGAAGCCCGACTTCATGCCGAAATACGTCGCGTCCGGATGGTGGGCGATGAGCGCCAGCGTCGACTGCTCGGGCTCGGGGGCGAACCCGTCGGTCAGCGACATCCCGATCCGCGAGAGGTCCAGCAGCCGGTCGACCTTCGCGTGCTCGGACTGCTCGGGAACAGCGGGATAGCCCCAGGAGTAGCGCCGGCCCTGGGTGCGCTCGATGCCGAGGTCGGCGCGGACCTTCGCGTGCAGCCACTCCGCCAAGCCCTCGGCGGTCTGCACGCCGAGGCCGTGCACGAACAGCTGCTCGGCGTACTCGCCGTCAGCCTCGAGCTCGGCCATCCGCTCGGTCACCTCGGAGCCGACGGTGACGGCGGTGAGCGCGACCACGTCCAGCCCGCCTGACGTCTTCGGGCGGAAGAAGTCCGACAGGCAGATCCGGTCGTGGCCGGGCTGGCGTGGGTTGACGAAGCGCACGAGCTCGGTCTTGCGGTCGTCCGGGTCGAGCACGACGAGGTCGTTCCCGTCGGCGTAGCACGGGAAGTAGCCGAGCAGCGCACGCGGGTGCAGGTAGTCCTGATCGGCCCACATGCGCTGCAGGCGGGGGCGGAAGTCGTCGCGCAGCAGCGCGGTCCACGCATCGCCCTTCACGCCGCGACCGCCCCAGTGGAGCTTGAACAACACGTGCGTATCGAGGTGGTGGTAGAGCTCGTCCATGTCGACGGGGACCTCGCGCACGCCCCACCACGGGGGGGTGGGGACCGGCACGTCGGTGCGCGCCGCCGAGCGCACGCTCGCGTCGTCGGTCGGCAGCGCGTCGGGCTCGGGGCCGCGCTCGCGCAGCGCGCGCGCGTCGCGGCGCACCTGCTCGACAAGCTCGGCGCGCCGCTCGGGGTCGACCAGAGCGTCCATCTTCGCCAGCCCCTCGAACGCGTCCTTGCAGAAGAACACGCCGGGCTCGTAGAGCTCGTCGGACTCACGGCCGAAGGGGTAGAGCGCCCGCAGGCCGAAGTCGCGGTTGATGGCCGCGCCGCCGATGAGCACCGGGTAGCGCAGCTCCTGGGCGTGGAGCTCCTGGACGCAGGCGGGCATCTGCTTGGAGGTCGAGACCAGCAGCGCGCTGAGACCGATCGCCGTGGCGTCGTGCTCCCTCGCCGCATCGAGGATCGTCCCGATCGGAACCTGCTTGCCGAGGTCGACGACCGTGTAGCCGTTGTTCGTGAGGATCGTGTTGACGAGCGACTTGCCGATGTCGTGGACGTCGCCGAAGACGGTCGCCAGCACGACCGTGCCCTTCGTGTAGCCCTCGATGCGGTCCAGGTAGCGCTCGAGCTGCGCAACGGCGCGCTTCATGACCTCGGCGCTCTGCAGCACGAACGGCAGGATCAGCTCGCCGGCGCCGAACTTGTCGCCGACCTCCTTCATCGCGGGCAGCAGCACGTCGTTGAGCGTGGGCACGGCGCCGAGCTTCTCGACAGCGCGGTCGATCCACTCCTCCACGCCCTCCTTGCGCCGGCGCAGGATGTGGAAGTGCAGCGCCTCCTCGGGCTCCATGCCCTCGGTCGGGTCGCCGGCGCCCGCGGCCTCCTCCTCGGCGCCGCGGCTCTCGAAGTGCCCGATGAAGCGCTCGAGCGCGTCTGGCGCCCGGTTGAAGACCAGGTCGTCGGCGAGCGTGCGCTCGAGCTCGCTGATCTCGCCGTACGGGGTGATGTGGTTCGGGTTGACCATGGCGAGGTCGAGCCCGGCCTCGACGCAGTGGTGCAGGAAGACGGAGTTCAGCACCGCGCGCGCCGCGGGGGAGACGCCGAAGCTCACGTTCGAGACGCCGAGCGAGGTCTTCACGCCCGGGATCTCCGCCTTGATGCGCCGGATGCCCTCGATCGTCTCGACCGCCGAGGGGCGCCACTCCTCGTCGCCGGTCGTGAGCGTGAAGGTCAGGGCGTCGAAGATCAGCAGCTCGGGGTCGAGCCCGTGCTCCTCGCAGCAGAGCTGTGTCAGGCGCCGCGCGACCTCGAGCTTGCGCTCGGCGGTCTTGGCCATGCCGTCCTCGTCGATCGTCAGGGCGATCAGCGCCGCGCCGTGCTCAAGCGCCACGGGCACCACGCGGTCGAGCTTCTCGCGGCCGGCCTCGAGGTTGATCGAGTTCACGATCGCGCGGCCCGGGATCTGCTCGAGCGCGAGCTCGATGACGTCGGGCTCGGTCGAGTCGACCTGGATCGGCGCGGGCTGCGAGAGCGAGACGCGCTTTGCGACGACCCGCATCTGCTCGGCCTCGTCCTGGCGCTCGGTCAGCGCGACGCACAGGTCGAGCACGTGCGCCCCGCCCTGCACCTGGTCCTCGGCGATCTGGATGATGCCGTCGTAGTCGTCGGAGAGCAGCAGCTCCTTGGCCTTGCGCGAGCCCTGCGAGTTGACGCGCTCGCCGACGAGCGTCGGCGCCGGATCCTGGACGAGCGGCGCGGCGGTCATCATCGAGCTCAGGCGCGGCGGCCGCGGCGCAGGCCGTGCGCCGACCGGCAGGTTGCGGCAGCGCTCCGCGATCGCCGCGATGTGCGCGGGCGTCGTCCCGCAGCAGCCCCCGACGATGCTGACGCCGTAGCGCTCGACGAACTCGCCGAGCGTCTCGGCGAGCGGGCCGGGCTGCTCGGGGAAGATCGTCTCGCCGTCCGGGCCCTGGAGCGGCAGCCCGGCGTTCGGGACGCAGTGCACGGGCACGGCGGCCCACTCGCCGAGGAAGCGGATCGCGTCGCGCATGTCCTCCGGGCCCGTCGAGCAGTTCAGGCCGATCGCGTCGACCTTCAGCGCCTCGAGCGTCGTCAGCACAGCGTCGATGTCGGTGCCCAGGAGCATCTTGCCGCCGTTGGGCAGCAGCGAGACCGAGCATTGGATGGGGACGGCGCGGCCGACCTGCCTGAAGGCGTCGCGCGCGCCGAAGATCGCGGCCTTGACCTCGAGGATGTCCTGCGCGGTCTCGATGATCAGCAGGTCGGCGCCGCCCTGGACGAGACCGCGAGCCTGCTCCTCGAACACGTCGCGCAGCTCGCGGAAGGTGATGACGCCGAGCGCGGGGTCCTCGGAGGCGGGGAGGTGCCCCGTCGGCCCGATCGATCCAGCGACGAAGCCGTGCTCGCCGACCGCGCGGCGCGCGATCTGCGCGGCCTTGACGTTGATCTCCAGGGTGTGCTCGCCCAGGCGCCACTCGTCGAGCTTCAGGCGGCTGGCCTGGAAGGTGTCGGTCTCGACGACCTCGGCGCCCGCGGCGACCATCGACGCGTGCACGCCCTCGATCACGTCGGGGCGGTTGAGCACCAGCGCCTCGTGGCACTTGCCCTGCAGCCCGCCGTAGTCCGCGCTCGTCAGGTCGAACTGTTCGAGCGTGGCACCCATGCCGCCGTCGAACACGACGACGCGCTCCCGGACCGCGGCGAGGTAGTCACGCATGTCGGCAGCCTAGCAGCGATTCGGCAAACCTTGACACGGCCGTGTCAAGGCTGGGGAGTGGGCTGGGTTCGGGCCGCCAGGCGTCCGCGATCCGGCCCACCGCGGTCGTTCGGGCGTCCGGTCGGGGCGGTGGGCTGAGTTCAGGACGTCAGGCGTCCGCGATCCGGCCCGGTGCCGAGCTCCCCGGAGTGCGGCGGACCGCGAGGATGCGCCGGAGCTCCGCCAGCGTTGCCTCCTGCTCGTGCACCACCCGCCGCCAGGTGAGCCGCACGACCACGTAGCCCTCGGCCGCGAGCATCGCATCGCGGCGGCGGTCGGTCTCGAAGGCGCGCCGCGTCAGATGAGCGCCTGCGCCGTCGAGCTCGACCACAAGGCGTTCCCGCGACCAGAGCGCGTCGACCTCCGTCAGGCGCTCGGGCAGCGCCACCGTCGCATTCAAGCGGGGCTGGGGGATGGCGCCGGCGCGGCAGAGCGCGAGGAACCGGCGCTCGAGCTCGCGTCGTGTCGGCCCCGGGGAGGGCTGCGCCAGAAGCGCCCGGAGCCGACCGGTTCCACGCCGGCCCGGAAGTCGATCGATGGCCGCGATGACCTCGGGGACGTCGAGCACTCGGAGGACCTCCGCCTCGTGCACCGCGCGTTCGAGCCGGTCCTCGTCGAGCACGCCCGCAAGGTCGACCAGCGTGCGCGCAAGCGAGGTCACGGGGATGCCGTCGACGATGGCCGTGTCATCCGGCGCGAGGACCCGCGTCCGGTGGACGAGCACGCCGCGCGGACCGCTGCGCCCGCGCTGGGGCGTCGTGACCTCGATGGGCCCCGCGCCGGCGGGGAGCACGCCCCAGAGCGCGCCGGCGCTTCTGCCGGCCAGGCGGGCGCCCCGACCGCATGCGAGGACGGCCGCCATTCGCACGCCCGCCAACGACACGCGGTGGTGACCGACTGCGAACACGCCGCGGTGCATGCGGTGCAGGCGCCCGGCGGCCACGCGATGGCCTGCGGCGCGCGTGCTCAGGCCGAGCTCGCGCAGCTGTGCCACGGTGATGACGCCATGCTGGCGGGCGGCCAGCGCCGCGATCCGCGCGTCGAGCGGTGGGCCGGATCGCGGACGGTCCGTGTCCGCTACCCGGCCCACCGCGGCACTGGGGAGGGCCTCGGGCCGCGCTGGGCCGGATTGGCGACGGTGTGCGTCCGCGTTCCGGCCCACCGTGCCATGGGGGAGGTCCTCGGTGTGCGGTGGGCCGGCCGGTGAGCGGTCCATGTCCCCGATGCGGCCCACCGCAGCAGCGTCGCGCCGAAGGTGTTGCGCATGGGTCGCGGAGTGCCACGAAATCCGCAACCCGCGCCCACGACTTCACCCCCCAAACGACGACGACCCCGCCGCCACGAAGGGCCACGGGGCCGTCGGCACTGCGCGGCGCCTGCGCGCCGGCGCCTACTTGATGAACAGCATCTCCGAGTACTTCGGCAGCGGCCAGAGGTCGTCGGCCACGAGCTTCTCGAGCCGGTCCGCAGCCTCGCGGGTGGCGTCCATCGCCGGAATGACCTTGTCGCGCATGTACTTCGCGAGCTCCAGGCCCTCCTCGGCGGGGTGCTGTGCGTTGACCCTCTCGAGCACCTTGAGCGCTTTGATGAGCGCGTCCGCAACCGACTTGACCTCGGTCGCGGCGGCGGTCAGCCCGGCTGACTTGAGTTCGCTGATGTAGCGCACGGCCGCCGGCAGGATCATCGTCCGGGCGATCGACGCAGCGGTCTCCGCCTCGATGTTGAGCTTCGTCGAGTACTGCTCGACGGCAACCTCGAAGCGCGACTCGAGCTCACGCTCGCTCAGCACGCCGTAGCGCTCGAAGAGCTTCACCGTCGGCTTCTCGATGAGCCACGGCAGCGCGTCCGGCGTCGTGCGCAGGTTCGCGAGCCCGCGCTTGGCCGCCTCCTTGTGCCAGCCCTCGGAGTAGTTGTCTCCGGCGAACACGATCCGCCGGTGCTTCTTCCAGGCGCCCTTGACGACCTCCAGCACCGCCTCGTCGCGCTTGGTGCCCTTGGCCTGCAGCGCCTCGACCTTGTCGGTCAGCTCATCGATCGCCTGGGCGGTGATCGTGTTGAGGGTCGCGTTCACCATCCCCAGCGACATGCTCGAGCCCAGTGCGCGGAACTCGAACTTGTTGCCGGTGAAGGCGAACGGCGAGGTGCGGTTGCGATCCCCGCCGTGCAGCGGGAGCGGCGGCAGCACCGGGCTCCCCAGCCCGAGGAAGTTGCCCTTGGCGTCCTTGGCCGGCTTGCCGGAGGCGACCGCGTCGAACGCGGTCTCCAGCTCGCTTCCCAGGAAGATCGAGATGATCGCCGGGGGCGCCTCGTTGGCGCCGAGCCGGTGATCCTGCCCGACGTTCGCGACCGTCGCGCGCAGCAGCTGCTGGTGCGTGTCGACGGCGGCGATCACGGCCGCGCAGAAGAACAGGAACTGCAGGTTCTCCGCCGGCGTGTCGCCCGGGTCGAGCAGGTTCGTCCCGGTGTCGGTCCCCATCGACCAGTTGTTGTGCTTGCCCGAGCCGTTGACGCCCGCGAACGGCTTCTCGTGCAGCAGGCACACCAGGCCGTAGCGGCGCGCGACGTTCTGCATCACCTGCATCGTCAGCTGCTGGTGATCGGAGCCGACGTTCGAGTTCTCGAAGATCGGCGCGACCTCGTACTGCGCGGGCGCGACCTCGTTGTGGCGCGTCTTGACCGGCACGCCCAGGCGCCGCAGCTCCTCCTCGAAGTCGAGCATGTAGGCGAGCACGCGCTCGGGGATCGAGCCGAAGTAGTGCTCGTCCAGCTCGTGGCCCTTCGGCGGCTTGGCCCCGAAGAGCGTGCGACCGGTCGTGTAGAGGTCCGGGCGCTCGTAGTAGTACTGCTCGTCGATCAGGAAGTACTCCTGCTCGGGCCCGACCGTCGTGAACACGCGCGAGGAGGTCTTGTCGCCGAACAGCCGGAGCGCGCGCAGGGCCACGTTCGACAGCGCGTCCATCGAGCGCAGCAGCGGGATCTTCTGGTCCAGCGCCTCGCCCGTCCACGAGACGAACGCGGTCGGGATGCACAGGTACGCCCCGTTCGGGTTCTCGAGCACGAACGCCGGCGAGGTCGGGTCCCACGCCGTGTAGCCACGCGCCTCGAACGTCGCGCGGATGCCGCCGGTCGGGAACGACGATGCGTCCGGCTCGCCCTGGATGAGCTCCTTGCCGGAAAACTCGGCGATCGCCTTGCCGTCGCCCGTCGGGACGAAGAATGAGTCGTGCTTCTCGGCCGTGAGGTTCGTCAGCGGCTGGAACCAGTGCGTGTAGTGCGTGGCGCCCTTCTCCATCGCCCACTCGCGCATCTCCTTGGCGACGGCATCGGCGAGCGCGGTGTCGAGCGCCTCGCCCTTCTCGAGGGTCGCCTGCAGCTTGCGGTAGACCTCCTTCGGCAGGCGTGCCTTCTGGACCGCCGGGCTGAAGACGTTCTCGCCGTAGCTCGTCGCGCCCGGCTCCATCAGGTCGGTCTGGCCGGCTGAACCGCCGTTGGCGGTCCACTGGGCGGCGCTGACGTTGTGCTGTCGGGTCTTGCTGGCCATCGTGCTCTGGGTTCCTCCTGCGGGGCTCGGATCGCGGCGCCGTCGACATACATGCAACGCGCTCGCGCGCGCGGGAAGGACGTGCCGTACGGGTTCCAGGCTAGGGGCGGCGCCGACCCCGCACCTTATCCCGATGTCCAACATCGCGGATCCAGCCTTCGCCACATGGTCTTCGCCCCAGCGAGCTCCCGACCGGCGGGCGAACCCCGCGCGCCGATGTTTCGACAGCCGTCCAATGCGCCGGCGTGCGCCGGCCCACAGACTCAGCGGCGCACAATCGACGAGGAGGCTCGATGAGACGTTCGCTAGCGGTCGGCGCCGGATGCGCCGGCCTCGCAGGACTGCTGCTGCTCCCCACTGGGGCGATGGCCGACACCTACGACGCGGCCGCCGCCGGCGTGCTCCCGCAGTCGGTCGGCATCAACTCGCTGTGGGTGTTCATCGCCGCGGTCCTCGTGCTGTTCATGCAGGCCGGGTTCATGTTCCTGGAGATCGGCTTCTCCCGCGGCAAGAACGCGGGCACCGTCGTCGCCAAGGTCCTGGTCAACTTCTCGATCGCCGCGCTGCTGTACTGGGCATGCGGCTTCGCGTTCGCCTTCGGCGGCGCGCCCGGCCACGTGATCGGGGACACCGGGTTCTTCCTGCGCGACTACGGCAACCCGCTCACGGCCTTCCCGGTCATGGGCCTGTCGGACGCGACGATCGAGTCCAAGTGGCTCTTCCAGTTCGCCTTCTGCGCCGTGTCGCTGGCGATCGTCTGGGGGACGACGCTCGAGCGCATCAAGTTCGGCGTCTACGTCATCTACGCGATCGTCTTCGCGGCGCTCATCTACCCCATCTTCTCGGGCTGGGTCTTCGGCGGCGGCTGGCTGCAGGCGAACCTCGGCATGCAGGACTTCGCCGGCTCGACGGCGGTCCACCTGATCGGCGCCACCGGCGGCCTGGCGGTGTTGCTGCTGCTCGGCGCCCGGCGGGGCAAGTACGGGTCCGACGGCAAGCCGCGCGCGATCCCGGGGCACAACATGCCGCTCTTCGGGCTCAGCGTCGTGATCCTGCTGATCGGCTGGTTCGGGTTCAACCCGGGGTCGACCCTCGGCGCGCTCGACGGGCGCTTCACCGAGGTCGGCCTGGTGACGCTCGTGGCGGCCGCCGCCGGCGTGCTCGGGGCCGTCTTCACGAATCGCCTGATCACGGGCACGATCGACATCGGCATGGCCGGCAACGGCATGATCGGCGCGCTCGTCGCGATCACCGCCGGGTCGGGCTACGTGGCGCCGTGGGCAGGCGTCGTCATCGGCTTCCTGGCCGGCGTGATCATCCCGTTCGGGGTCTACGCGATCGACAAGCGCCTGGACGATCCGGTCGGCGCGCTCACCGCGCACGGGCTGTGCGGCGTGTGGGGGACCCTGGCCTGCGGGCTGTTCACCCTGCCGGCGCTGGCGAAGTACAACGCGGTCGGCGACCCCGGCCTGGTGTACACCGGCTCCTTCCACCAGCTCGGCGTGCAGGCGCTCGGCGTGGTGATCGTGTTCACGTCGGTCCTCGTCTCGAGCCTGCTCGTCTTCTGGCTCGTCAAGAAGACGTACGGCCTGCGCGTGACGCCCGAGGAGGAGGACGCCGGCCTCGACATCTCCGAGCACGGCATGTACGGGTACCCGGAGCAGTTCATCCCGGCGCCCGAGCTGGTCGGCTACGGCGCGGCGCCCCAGTACGGTTCGCCGGCAGTGGCCACGGCGACCGCGAAGGAGGTCACGGCATGAAGAAGATCGAGGCGTACATCCGCCACGAGGCGTTCGAGCCGATCCGCATGGACCTGCTGGATCTGGGCTTTCCCTCGCTGACGATCAGCGAGGTGAAGGGCTCCGGCCGGCAGAAGGGGATCGTCGAGACGTACCGCGGCGCGGTGCTCACGAACTACCTGCGACCGAAGGTCAAGGTCGAGTGCGTCGTAGCCGACCGTGACGTGCAGACGATCGTCGACACGATCCTCAAGCACGGGCGCACGGGGGCCGTGGGCGACGGGAAGGTGTTCGTCCTCCCGGTCGAGGAGGCCTGGCGCGTGCGCACCGGCGAGTCCGGTGAGGACGTGCTGCAGGCCCACCCGGACGCGGCGGCCACCGCCGCGTAGCAGGGGTTCAGGTGAGCGGGGCGGCGGAATCCGAGCGTGGGTCCGCCGCTCCGCGGTCGCCTGCGGGCGACCGGCGGCGCGATCTCGTCACGCGGCTGCGCGAGGTGCACCTGCGTATGGTCGACGCCGTCCTGGGCGGCGAGGGCCTGGAGCGGGTGGCGGCGCTGGCGGCCGACGCCGCCGGCGCGCCCGTCGTGATCGTCGTTCCGCGTCTGGGCGCGGCGGTTGCGGGTCCTGCGCCCGAGTCCGTCGACGAGCGCGCACTCGGCGCGCTGCGCCGCTACGTGGCCGACCGGGTGCGCGACCGGCCGGCCCCCGTTCCGGTGGAGGTCGTGGCCGAGGCGCCGATCGCCACCGGCGACGAGCTGCTCGGGTCGGTGCTGCTCGTTCGCGGCAGGGGCGAGCACGACCCTGACGCCGCAGAGTTCCTCCACACCGCGGCGATGACCTGCCTCACCGAGGTCGCCGTCGAGGAGGCGCGCGAGGAGGTCGAGGAGAACCTGCGCGGCTCCTTCCTCGAGGACCTGCGCGCGCGGCCCGACCTCGACCCGCGCGAGGTCGTGCGACGCGCGGGACGCCTGGGCTGCGACCTCTCGCGCGGCGTCGTCGTCCTGTGCGCGGAGCTGGCGACCGAGCGCCCGCGCCACGTCGTCGCGACGATCGCCGGCGACCATCCCGGTGCGCTGGCCCAGCATATGGGGGGCGCGGGCGAGGCCTCGCGCGTGTACGCGCTGCTGCCGGCGGTCGGCGCCGACGACGCCCCGGAGCAGACGCTCGCGCGCGCACGCGCGCTCGCCGAGCGACTCGGTCGGCACGGCACCGTCGGGCTCTCGAGCTTCTACGTCGATCCGGCCGAGCTCGGGCGTGCCATCGAGGAGGCCGAACTCGTGCTCGACGTCCTGCGCCGCGGCGAGGGCGCGCCGACGAACGGCGCGCTGCGGGAGATCGGCAGCGGCACCTACCGCCTGCTGTTCCGCGTGCTCGCCTCGCACCCCGAGGAGGTGCGCTCGTTCTACGAGGACACCGTGGCGCCGCTCGTGCGCTACGACGACCAGTACCACACCGACCTCGTCGGGACGCTCGAGGCCTATTTCGAGCAGAACTGCAACATGAACGCCACCGCCGCGGCGATCTACGCCCATCGCCACACGGTCGCCTACCGGCTGGACCGCGTGCGCGAGCTCACAGGCCTGGACCCCACGCAGTCCGAGGACCGCGAGCGGCTGGGTCTGGGGCTCAAGGCATACCGCATCATCGCCCCTCGGCTGCCGCGCTGAGGGACCGTGCGCGGCGCCGGATCGCCACCTGCGGCATGCCCGGTACGGGAGTACACGGGCATGGCCGCCGTGCGGCGCCCGGCATCCACGCACGGCGCCTCAGCGCGCCAGCCGGATGGGGTGGGGGGCTTGTGACTCGCGGCGTTCGGGCGGGCCCGTGGCCTCGGTCGCGTCGGGTGGGCTGAGTTTCGGACGGTGGGCGTCCGTGATCCGGCCCACCGTGGTCGCGGCCGGGCAGTGGGCGAGTGGTGGGCCGGGTTTCGGACGGTGGGTGTCCGTGATCCGGCCCACCGCGGTCGCCCGCGCCGCCCGAGGTGGCCGGCGGGCCGCCGTGTTGCTCGCCGGCTCGCCGTCCACGCCTCGATGGGTGTCCTTCGGTGCCCGGCGCCCGCACCTGCCCGCGCGCACGACCACGCGCGCCGCCTCGCCGTCCACGCCTGGATGCGTTCCTTCGGTGCCCGGGAACCCACCACCCGCACCCACGGACGACCGCACTCGCTGGACGGATGTACGACCTGCGCCCGCGCGCCGCGCCTACTGCCCGACCGTGATGATCTTGCCCGTCACCGGGTCGACGCGGCTGAGCGGTGGGCGGCGGGTGACGCGTGCGACGAGGGTGCCCTCGGGTGGCTGGTTGGCGGCGGTGACCGCGCGGGCCTTGCCGTTCAGACCGGCGGCAACGCGGTAGTGCAGCGTGTGCGTGCCGGCCTTGACCGCCGTGACGAGCCAGCGGAAGGTGCGCGTGCGCCCGGCCGCGAGCGGGCCGAGCGCCCAGGTGTTCACGTACGCCGTCACGCCGTTGACCGGGCCGATGTTCACGATCCACACCGGCCGCTGCGGATCGGCCTGCCCCGGCATCGTGGAGACGTCGTTGAAGCCGTCGACCGTGACCGCGACGTTCGGGATGGTCTTCGTGCCCGTGTTGCGCACGGTGATCGACAACGGCACGTTGTCGGCGAGCCCCTGGTAGCGCGGGAAGCGCGCGTCGACGACGCGCACGCGGAAGGCCGCGCTCGGCTCGCCTGCGTCCTGGCGCGTGCCGCCCCCGCAGCCCGCGGCGAGGCCGGCGGCGGTCGCCAGCAGCGCCACCGCCGCGGCTCCCCGGACTGACAGCACGCGGCCCCTCCTCACGGCGCGCGACGCTACCACAGGGCACGGCCTCCACCGCGCCGATCGCGCCCGTCCGCGCCGGGCCGACGGTTGTCGTTTGCGACGGATCCGCGTGCTCCCGTAGAGTCCCGGCAGCCGGGGCCGCGGGAGCGCGGCCGTGTGCGCGAGACAGGGAGAGGAGGGGACCATGGTTCGAAGCACCGCCGACCGGGCAGTCAGCCCTGCCAGGGAGCTGTTCGAGGAGATCGGCGACATGATGATCCTCACCGGCAAGACCATCGTCTCCGCCGTCCGCCCGCCCTACCCCTACGGCGGCGAGTTCATCTCCCAGTTCCTGTTCGCGCTGCGGCTCTGCTGGTTCCCGCTGCTGATCTCGACGGTCGCCTTCGGCTACGGCGCCCCGGGCCTGCAGGCCGCGAACTTCCTGGTCCTCTTCGGCGCGCTGGACCGCCTCGGCGGCTTCTTCGTCCTGGCGTCGATCCGCGAGTTCGCGCCGTTCGTGACCGCGATCGTGCTCGCGGGCGTCGCGGGCACCGCGATCACGGCCGACCTCGGCGCGCGCAAGATCCGCGAGGAGCTCGACGCGCTGCAGGTGCTCGGCGTCGACCCGATCAAGAACCTCGTCGTGCCGCGCTTCCTGGCGCTGATGCTCGTCACCGGGCTGTTCGACATCTACGCGCTGCTGTTCGGCATCTTCGGCGGCATCGTCGCGACGCTCGTGAACCACGCCCCGCTCGGGCCGTTCTGGGCGACGTTCTTCACCAACGCCTCGGTGACCGACCTCTGGGGCTCGGTCCTGAAGTGCCTCATGTTCGGCGCGATCATCGCGATCGTCTGCTGTTACAAGGGGATGACCGCCTCCGGCGGCGCCGCGGGTGTCGGCCGCGCGGTCAACCAGGCGGTCGTGATCGCCTTCCTCGGCGTGTTCGCGTTCAACTACGTGTTCACGCAGACGCTGCTGGCCACCCACCCGGAGATCAACGTCATCCGCTGAGCGCGGCGGACGGGAACCGCATCATGGGCGACACCTGGCTCAGCCTCCCGCGCGACTGGATCGCCTCGTTCGGCGACATCGCGAAGTTCTGCGGGCGCATCCTCGGCGAGGTGCTCGGCCTGCGGGTCATGCGCTTCTTCGGCGAAGCGCTGCGCCAGGCCGGGATCCTCATCGTCTCATCGACGATCGTGATCTGGGGCCTGGTGTTCATCATCGGCCTGCAGTGCGGGATCGAGGGGGCGTACTTCAATCGCTCGGTCGGCTCGCCCGCGTACGCCGGCGTCTTCGCGGCGTGGTGCGATCTGCGCGAGCTGGTGCCGTACGCGTTCGGCTACATGATGGCCGCCAAGGTCGGCACGGGGATCGTCGCCGAGCTCGGGTCGATGCGCATCTCGGACGAGATCGACGCGCTCGAGGTCATGGGCATCGACTCGATGACGTTCCTCTGCGCGACCCGCCTGCTGGCGGCGTGGATCGTGCTGCCGTTCATGTACGTCGCCGCGATCGGCGCCGGGTTCTTCGCGAGCTACCTGGCCGTGGTGGTCCAGATCGGAGAGGTCTCGCAAGGGGGGTACTCGCTGATCTTCTGGCAATTCCAGAATCCGCCCGACCTGCTCTTCAGCCTCATCAAAGCCATGGTGATGGCGACGGTCATCGTCCTCGTCGGCTGTTACTACGGCTACACCGCCAGTGGGGGGCCGGTCGGAGTGGGGACGGCGACGGCGAAGTCGATGGTGCTGAACATCGTGCTCGTGCACCTCATCGGCATGCTCGGGACACAGGTCTTCTGGGGCGCGAACCCGCGCGCCCCGATCGGAGGATGAGATGGACGTGACGGACGATCGCGACCCCGAGGAGCCGCGCGCGGCGGGCGACCCGACCGGGCCCGAGGCGGGCGAGGACCTGCCGCCCGTCGGCCCGCCGGTCCCGGGCGCCGGCTCGGACGCGCAGGAGACGGTGGTGTCCCACGCGGCCGCGGCCACCGAGGCCGGGCGCGTCTCGGTCGTGCGCGAGCCCGAGCGCGGCGAGGACGACGAGTACCGCTGGCACACGGGTCTGAACCGCCCGACCGGCGTGCCCGACGCGGTGGAGTTCATCGAGGTCCACAAGGCCTTCGGGCGCAACAAGATCCTGCGCGGCCTGAACATGGGCCTGCCCGAGGGCAAGATCTCGATGATCCTGGGCCCCTCGGGCACCGGCAAGTCGGTGTGCATCAAGCACATGGTCGGCCTGCTGTACCCCGACGACGGCGACGTCCTCGTCCATGGCGAGTCGGTCCCGAGCATGCGCGACGAGGAGCTCTTCGAGATGCGCAAGAAGTTCGGCGTCCTGTTCCAGGACGGCGCGCTGTTCGGCTCCATGAACCTCTTCGACAACGTCGCCTTCCCGCTGCGCCAGCACACGGACAAGGGCGAGGACGAGATCGAGTCGATCGTCCGCCGGCGCCTCATGGAGGTGGGGCTCGGCGACGCCGGCGACAAGATGCCCAACGAGCTCTCCGGCGGCATGCGCAAGCGCGCCGGCTTCGCGCGGGCGCTCGTCCTCGACCCGGACATCGTGCTCTTCGACGAGCCGGACTCCGGCCTGGACCCCGTGCGCACGGCGCTCCTGTGCGAGCTGATCCAGGAGATCCACGAGGAGAACGGCGGCGCCTACACCGTCATCACCCACGACATCATGAGCGCCCGGCGCGTCGCCGAGTACATCGCCGTGCTCTGGCGCGGGCGGATCGTCGAGTCCGGCCCCGCGGCGGAGCTCTTCAACTCCGACAACGCGTTCGTGCGCCAGTTCCTCTCCGGGGCGGCCCAGGGGCCGCTCGGGATGGAGTGAGCCGGGTCCCCGACCACCGAACCCCCCGAGCAGCCAGCCAGCCACCAGCCAGCCGACCATTCCGCTCTCGACGACACCAGGCCGCACGACCCGACAGGGGGACGCATGACCACCGCCCGAGCCGTCACGCTCGGGGCGATCGTCGTCGTGGCCGCGCTCGTCGCGGTGTTGCTGCTCGGCGGCGGCGGCGGCCACCAGTACAAGCTCATCTTCCAGACCGCCGGCCAGCTGGTGAAGGACAACGACGTCCAGGTCGGCGGCCGCCGTGTCGGCTCGGTCACCGACATCCAGCTGACGCCGAACAACCAGGCGCAGATCACGATCGTGGTCGACAAGCCGTACGCGCCGCTGCACGAGGGCACGACGGCGGTGATCCGCGCGACGTCGCTGTCGGGCGTCGCCAACCGCTACATCTCGCTCACGCCCGGGCCCAACAACGCGCCCAAGCTCCCCGACGGGGCGGTGCTCACCGCGGACAAGACGACGACGATCGTCGACCTCGACCAGCTGTTCAACACGCTCGACGCCCCAACCCGCGCCGGCCTTGCCAAGACGATCCAGGGGTTCGCGACGTGGTACCAGGGCAAGGGCCTGCAGGCGAACGCCGCCGGTCGCTACTTCCCGCCGTCGCTGCAGGTCACCACGAGCCTGCTGGAGAAGCTGAACGCCGACCAGCGCGCGCTCAACACGCTCGTGCAGGACACCTCGGGCGTCGTCACGACGCTAGCGCGGCGCGCCCCGACGCTGACGGACCTCGTCTCCAACGCGGACACGACATTCGGCGCGATCGCCTCCGAGAACGCCTCGCTCGCGCAGGCCCTCTCGCTGCTGCCGCAGACGCTGCGCCGCGGCAGCACGACGTTCGTCGACCTGCGGCTCGCGCTCGACGACGTCGACAAGCTCGTCGCGGTCTCCAAGCCGGCGAACAAGAACCTCGCCCCGTTCCTGGCCACGCTGCGCCCGCTGCTCGTCCAGTCGACGCCGACGATCGCCAAGCTCTCCCAGCTCGTCAGCCAGCCGGGCCCGAGCAACGACCTGACGAACCTGCTGACGACCGCGCCGGCGCTCGCGAAGTCCGCCTCGACCTCGTTCCCCGCCTCGGTCAAGGCGCTCAACCAGTCGACGCCGATCTTCGACTTCATCCGCCCGTACACCCCCGACCTCGTCGGCTGGCTGCGGGACTTCGGCCAGGGCGCCGCGAACTACGACGCCAACGGACACTTCGCGCGCATCGCGCCGGTCTTCAACGCGTTCAAGTACGACTCGACCTCGAACGAGCTGATCCCGGTTCCGCCGGCGCTGCGCACGCCCGGCCTGCAGAACGGCTCGTCGATCGTTCCTCGCTGCCCGGGCGCGGCGATCCAGCCACCGGCCGACGGCAGCGCGCCGTGGCAGGACACGAGCGGCAAGCTCGACTGCAACGCCTCGATCTACCCGCCGGGGCCGTGAGGGCATGAAGCGCATCGCAGCCCTCCTCGTGCTGGTCCTCGCGGGCGCCGTGCTCATCGTCTTCGCGACGGGGTCCGGCGGCGACGGGGGCTACCGGGTGCGCGCGATCTTCGACAACGCCGCGTTCGTGATCCCCGGCGAGGACGTGAAGATCGCCGGCGTGAAGGTCGGGAAGATCCAGAGCCTCGACCTGACGCCGGACAACAAGGCGGCCGTGGTCCTGGACATCTCGAACTCGGACTACCACGACTTCCGCACCGACGCCTTCTGCATCGTGCGCCCGCAGGGGCTCATCGGCGAGAAGTTCATCGAGTGCGAGCCGACCCAGCCGCGCCTTCCCGGTGCGCCGGTGCCGGCGCTGCTGCCGGTGATCAAGCGCGGCCCGGGCAAGGGCCAGCACCTGCTGCCGTCGACGAACACCGCCAAGGCGATCGACATCGACCTGATCAACAACATCATGCGGCTGCCGCTGCGTGAGCGGTTCACGATCATCATCAACGAGCTGGGCACCGGCCTGGCGGGCAACGGCGCGGCGCTGAACGCGGCGCTGCGCAAGTCGAACCCGGCGTTCAAGGCGTTCGACCAGGTGCTCGCGATCCTCGCTGCGCAGAACCGGGTGCTGGCCTCGCTGGCCGAGAACGGTGACACCGTGCTCGCGCCGCTCGCGCGCGACCGCGCGCAGATCCAGGGCTTCATCAACAGCTCGGCGACGACCGCGACCGCGACCGCCGAGCGCAGCGCCGCGCTGCAGGCCGACATCAAGCTCTTCCCACCGTTCCTGCGCCAGCTCGGCCCGACGATGAACACGCTCGGCGCGCTCGCCGACCAGTTCACCCCCGTCGTCCAGGCCCTGCACCGCGCGGCCCCGTCGCTCAACACGTTCGTCACCGGCACGCCCGCCTTCACGAGCGCCGCGATCCCGGCCTTCAAGAGCCTCGGCGACACCGCCGACGTCGGCGGGCCCGCGCTCGAGGCGTCGCTGCCGCTGGTCCAGAGCCTCGGCACGCTGTCAAAGACCGCTGTGCCGCTCACCCAGAACCTCAGCGCGTTCCTGACCTCGCTGCGTGCGCAGGGCGGGATCAACCGTCTGATGGACTTCGTCTTCTACGGCGCGGGCGGCACGAACGGCTACGACACCTACGGCCACTACCTGCGCGCGCGGCTCGTGCTGACGACCTGCCAGACCTTCGTGCTGCAGAACCAGCCGAACTGCACCGCGAACTTCAACAAGGACCTGGGGGCGACGACGGCCCAGCCGAAGACCGCGGGCAGCGCGGCCGCGACGGCGCAGGCCACGGGCTCGACGGCCGGTTCCGCGACAACCGCGGGCGCCGCGCCCGCGGACGCATCCCCGATCCGCCTGCCCAAGGCCCTGCTGCCGGGCGACACCGGCGTGCGCCGCGGCGCGGGCGCGGCGCAGGCGTCACCGGCGCCGAAGAAGGCGCCCGATGCGCGTTCGGTCCAGTCCCTCCTCGACTATCTCCTGGGCGAATGAGACGGCGCGGCGGAGCGGCATCGATCGCAGCGAACCCCGTGCTGATCGGCGCGGCGACGGTCCTCGTGGTGATCGTCGCCGTGTACCTGGCGTACA
>DATKLF010000077.1:0-8110 GCA_035542555.1 Solirubrobacteraceae bacterium
ACGCCCTGTCATCCCACGCGCGTGAGCATCAGATCAAGCTCGTCCTGGTCGGCGACGACAGACAGCTGCCGGAGATCGAGGCCGGCGGCGCTTACCAGGCGCTCGCACAACAGCAGGGCGCGCTGCAACTGAGCGAGGTCAAACGCCAACGCGAGGCCTGGGACCGCGACGCGATCATGCAGCTGCGCGAGGGTGACCGCGACGCGTGGGCCACGGCCTACCGCGAGCACGAGCGCATCATCAGCGAACCGACCGCCGGACGCCTACGTCAGCGGCTCGTCGCCGACTGGTGGCAGAGCGCCAAGGACGGGTCGGACGCGGTGATGATCGCCCACCGTCGCGTCGACGTCGCCGACCTCAACCAACGCGCCCGCCAGCGCATGCGACAGGAAGGACGCCTCGGCCCCGCAGAGCTCCACACGCCAGAGCGCTCGTTCGCGCAAGGCGACCAGGTCATCTGCCGGCGCAACGAGCGTCAGCTGGACCTCGTCAACGGCACACGCGGAGAGGTCACCGCACTGGACCAGCTCGCCGGCCAGCTGACGATCACCGATCCCAACGGCCAGGAGCACCGCGTCGACCGTGGCTACCTCGACGCCGGGCACCTGGACCACGCCTACGCCACCACCGCCCACGCGCTGCAAGGCGCGACCGTCGATCACGCCCTGATCCTCGGCAGCGAGGACCTCTACCAGCAATGGGGATACACCGCGCTCAGCCGCCACCGCCACACAGCACGCTTCTACCTACACGCCGAAGCGCAGGACACGCAGCCACTTCCGGGCCTCGAGCCCCAGCCCGACCCGATCGACGAGCGCCTGCGGGAGATCCTCGGACGCAGACGCGAGAAGACACTCGCCAGCGGCGAGCTCCATCGCCGCGCGCGCCCAAGCCTCCGAGAGATCCCCGGCGAAGATGACGAGCTCGCCGACCTCCTGCAACGCCTCGCGCAGCTCAGCCGACGAGCACCAGCGCGGGACCTCCCTGGACCGGATCTCGCTGGATGAGCCGATCGCCCGCAGCAGGCTCGAACCGGAGGAGCGTTCGCGGCCGGTGAAGATTCGGCCATCCCATCGGCATCTTGGCCGCCGGGGCGTGTAGGTTGCGCGCCGGTTCGCTTCCGTTTCTGGGTAGGGGTATCGCTTGAAGGCTGTCCGTCGGTCCAGCCAGCGACGCGCATTTCGCGTGCTGTGGTCCCTGCTTGCCGGGGCGCTCTTGGCGGCGGCGTTGACGGTTGCTGTCGGTTCGGCGAGCGGGTCAGGTGATCCGCCATCGGATCCGCCGCCCGCGCAGTTCCCCGACCTCTCGCGTGATCAGGCGCTCGCGCTGGCGAGCCAGGAGTTCCCTGACGTGATGGCGCAGCCGGCGTGGGATGCGCCTGACGTGCCCTCCGGTGACCACCTGTCATACCTGGACGACCGGACCGCGAGAGTCGTCGATCCGACCGGGACTGTGCAGGGGCTGGTCGTCTCCTCGTTGCCGATGCGCTCGCAGGATGACGGCGGCCATGATGCCCCGGTCGATCTGGGTCTCGCTGACCAGGGCGCGACGCTCGAGCCCGCCAACCCGCTGGTGCCGTTGGCGGTGCATCAGAACCTGCAGGGCGGCGTTGAGCTGGGGGATACGGGGATCACGCTCGTCCCGTCCGGCGCGCAGGCCGCGGCGAGCGGTGTACCGGATGGTGCCGTCGCGTTCTTCGCGAACGCCGGGACGGACACGGACTTCGTGGTCAAGCCCGTGCCTTCGGGCTTTGAGACGTTCACGCTGCTGCGCTCGGCCGACTCGCCCGAGCAGCTGTCGTTCAACTTCCAGTTGCCCGCGGGCGTCGAGGCGCAGGTGTCCTCAGATCAGCAGCGCGTGGAGTTTCGGCGCGGTGAGGCGGTCGTGGCGTCGGTCGGGGTGCCCAGCGCGTATGACGCCGACGGCACCGAGGTTGCGACCTCGTGGTCGCTTGCCGGTTCGACGATCCATGTGACGGTCTCCCATCACGCACCCGGGACGGTGTACCCGGTGATCGTCGATCCGGTCGTCGACTACTACGACTGGGAGCAGGGCACGAGCGACAGCACGGGCTGGGCGTTCAGCAATCCCTCCGGCGCAGACTTCAGCGGTCTCTTCGGGACGTGGTTCAACGGGCGCGGCCTGTACATCCGCACGATGAAGAGCCTGCTGAACCTGCCGTGGTCATCGTTCAGCTCCGGTCAGCAGGCCGCCTGGACCTTCAGCGCGCCGGGTTCGAGCCGGATCGTTCAGGTCGAGTGGAACCTGGTCAACCACGACATCGACCTGCCGCTGAGCCGCACCTGCCTGCAACTCGGAATCGCGCAGTCCGCGACCACCGGCGCGCCCTGGGAGCCGGGCGCCGCGTCATCGCTGGAGCGCTGCGGATACGTCGGGTTCCCGCTGACGCCGCTGGGCGGCGGCGTGTTCACCACCACAGTGGGGTCAAGCCCCGGCGGTGACCCTGCACAGGCGCACCCCGGAAACGCCGCACGCTTTGCGGTCAAGATCGCGACAGGCAGCCAGATCGGCTACTTCATGAGCCAGGTCGGCGGAGCCTACGTTCATCTGCAGGACAGCGACGCGCCGACGATCACCGAGGACGACGTCCCATCGGCGTGGGGCGCGTGGCCGACGACGCGCCAGGTCTCGGTGAGCGCCCACGACGCGGGGCTTGGCATCAAGAGCGCCGCGTTGAGCGCATCCGGCTGGAGCGTGCAGGCCGGCACCGCGCAGGTCCCGCCGACCTGCACCCAGACCGTTGTGTGCGCCCATGACTACGCCTACCGCGCGGCGGGCGGCACGACACCAACGGTCGGCAACCTGCCCGAAGGCGACGACGTCCTGACCGCCAGCGCCAGCGATCCCGCCGGACACACGACGACGCGCCAGATCCACGTGCGCATCGACCGCACGCCACCGGACCTGAGCCTGTCGGGCGAGCTGTATGACCGGCGCGCCGAGGCCCTTGCGCCGGCGACGTACAACCTGGTGGCCGCGGCGAGCGACCAGAACGCCACGCACGCGACCTCGGGCGTCCAGCAGCTCACGGTCAGTGTCGACGGTCAGAGCGTCCCCGGTGGGCAGAGCGTCTCGCAGAGCTGTCCTGCGGGTTCGTGCAACCTCTCCCACACGTTCGCGCTTGACCTGTCGGGCCTGGCTGGCGGGAGCCACGACTTGGCCGTCACGGCGACCGACGCCGCCGGGCTGGTCACGACGCGCCACCTCACCCTGACGTTCACGCGCGCCCGCACCAGCCTGCTGCCGGCGACGTTCTCGCTGACACCCGCGTTGCAGACCACGCTCGAGGGCGGCGCGGATCAGGTGCTGCCCGGTCAGCCGGTTCCCTACCGCGCTCGCGTGCGCAACAGCGGCTCCGCGCTCGCGCTGGGGGCCTCACTGCGCGTCGACAATCTGACGGGCGCGGGCGCGCAGGTCGCCGCGTACGTCGCGGCGATCGAGCGGCGCACTGGCAGCGGCGGGTGGACGGTCGTCGCAGCGCGCGCGGCCGCGCTCCCGGGATACACGGCCCACGACAGCGGGCCCGGTGGCACGGCGCTCACCGTCGGCGCATCGGGACAGCCCGCGGCCGGCGCGAGCTACCCCGCCACAGGCGACCGGATCCTCGGCACGACGCTGAGCGCCGGGTCGTCCGGCACGTGGCAGCTGGCCGCGAGCAGCGATCTGGACAGCGCCGCGGTCACCGCACTTGCCAGCGACGCGGCCAACGGGCAGGTCCGCGTTCGCGTGCACGTCGAGCTCGCCGACAGCGGGCTGCACGCCAGCGGTGAGAGCGAAAGCACCGCCGACATCACCGCTGACACGCGAACCCAGAGCGCCGTCGCACGACACGCACAGCTCCAGGTCACGGGCTTCGATGGGGCGACCAGCACGATCACCGACGCCCAGCAGCCGACCCTGGCCACGATCGCGCCCGGCGCCGACGCGCTCATCCCGGTCGACCAGCAGACTCCGGGCGTCGCGGCGAAGGCCACCGGCGAGAGCGACCTCACGTACCTCACGCGCCTAGCCGGCGCCGACGCGACGGCGTTCAGCATCGCGATGCAGACCAGTGCGCAGAGCGACGGCGCCTCCACGCGCGACGGGTCGGGCACCCCGCAGACCGGGGCGCCGCGCACGCTGGGAGCACCGCAGGCGCACGACGCGACAACGCGGCGCCTGCCGATCGTCGCCGTCGCCAAGAGCGGGCCGCCCGGCGCCAGCGCCGGAACCGAGGTGCAATACACCGTCACGGCCGCCAACAGCGGCAGCGCCGCGGCGACGATCACCAGCCTCAC
Source organism: Solirubrobacteraceae bacterium (assembly GCA_035542555.1). Taxonomy (GTDB): domain Bacteria; phylum Actinomycetota; class Thermoleophilia; order Solirubrobacterales; family Solirubrobacteraceae; genus F1-60-MAGs163. Next base: position 4,299 of record DATKLF010000077.1, read on the forward strand.
CGACCAGGTCGACAGCGGTCAGCCCGTCAGCGTCCCGGGCGCGCCGACGACGCTGGCAGCCGGCGCGAGCGCCTCGGCACAGGTGCCGTACGACATCCCCACCGCCCACGCCACCGGACCGCTGAGCGATACCGCCACCGTCCAGTGGGCGGACGCTCGCGGCAACCAGTACGGACCGGTCAGCGACCACTACACCACCCAGGTGCAGGCCACCAGCGGCGGTGGCGTCAGCGCACCGACACTCGACACGACGATCCCGACGAACCTCGCGGACGCCACCCGTTTCCTCTACCAGGGCCCCGGCGCGATCCAGTCCGGGGTGCAGCCGGGAGCGATCCCCGCCGTGCGCGCCGCGGTCGTGCGCGGCAAGGTTCTCGACGCAGCCGGCCAAGCGCTGCCAGGAGTGACGATCAGCGCCCCCGGCCACGCGGAGTACGGCACGACCACCAGCCGCAGCGACGGCGAGATCTACTACGCGGTCGCCGGCGGCGGCCCGCTCACGATCCGCCTGACGAAGGCCGGCTACCTGCCGGTCGAGCGCACCGTCAACGTCCCATGGAACGACTACGTCTTCCTGGACCAGGACGTCAGGCTCACCGCACTGGACCCGCAGGTCAGTCCGGTCAGTCTCGGCGTGCTGTCGCCAGAGCAGGTCGCGCTCGGAAGCCAGGTCAGCGACCAGGACGGCACCCGGCGCTCAGCGGTCATCTTCCCGGCCGATGAGCAGGCAAGCCTGCAGATGCCGGACGGATCGCTGCAACCGGTCACGAGTCTGCACGTGCGCCAGACCGAGTACACCGTCGGCCCAAGCGGCCGCGAGGCGATGCCCGCTGAGCTGCCAACCAGCAGCGGATACACATACGCCGTCGAGTTCAGCGCGGACGAGGCGCAGGCCGCCGGGGCGACCTCAGTGCAGTTCACACGTCCGGTCTCAGGGTACGTCGACAACTTCCTCGGATTCCCGGTCGGCACCCCCGTGCCCGCGGGGTATTACGACCGCGCGAGCCACACATGGGTCGCCGAGCCCGACGGGCGCGTCATCAAGATCCTCGCGACCACCGGTGGGCACGCGACCCTCGACGTCGATGGGAGCGGCAACGCGGCGACGAGCGCCCAGCTCGCCGACCTGGGGATCGACAACGCGGAACTCGACCGCCTCGCTGGCATGTACAGCGCGGGACAGAGCGTGTGGCGCGTGCAGATGACCCACTTCAGCCTGCACGACTGGAACTGGGCGTTCAAGCTTCCGCTGGACGCTTTCGTCCCGGCGATGCCGCTCGTCCGTGCGCTGAGCCACCTGATCCCCAACCCGTGCCATCACGATGGGTCAGACATCGAATGCGAGAACCAGACGCTCGGTGAGGACTACCCGCTGACCGGGGTCGCGCACGCACTGGACTACCGCTCGAGCCGCCAGCCGGGACGCGTGGGTGAGAACGACACCCTCGACATCCCCGCAACCCCCGCCAGCATTCCGAGCTCGTTGGCTGGTGTGCGCGTCGACGTCCAGGTCGCCGGCCGCGACTTCAGCTACGACGTCGCCCCGCATCCCGACCAGCACATCAACTTCACGTGGGACGGCAAGGACGCGTTCGGGCGGCGCCTGCAGGGCAAGCAACCGGTCACGATCCGCACGACCTACGAGTACCCGGCCGTGTACGGGACAAGCAGCGCGGGCGGCACCGGCGGCGTCACGAGCTTCGGCCGGGGCGGCGATGTCGGCGTCGGCATCAACGCCCGCGCGAACATCGAGCTGACGACCGACAGAACGACCAGCCTCGGAGGATTTGACGCCAGGCTGGCCTCTGACGCGCTCGGCGGCTGGACGCTCGACAGCCACGACACCTATGACGCCGCGTCGCGCACCCTGTACGGCGGTGATGGCAGCGAGCGCACGACGACGAGCGTCAACCGCGTGGTCAAGCCATTCGCGACGTTGCTGAACAACGCCAACACGCCGATCGCCGCAGGCCCGGACGGCTCGATCTACGCGATCAACGGACCGGGCGCAAACCAGGTCTTCCGGATCACGCCCGACGGGACCGCGCACCTGCTCGCCGGCCAGGCGCAATACGGCTTCAGCGGCGATGCCCCGACGCCCGCTGCCCAGGCGCAGTTTGCAGCGCTCTCAGGGATCGCCCTCGGTCCTGACGGCAGCGTCTACGTCAGCGACCCGAACAACGGCAACCGCGTACGGCGCATCGGCCCGGACGGCATCGTCACGACGGTCGCCGGGGGTGGCAGCGGCAGCGGTGAGAGCGGTGCGGCGACCGACGCTGCGCTGCTAGCACCGGCGGGCCTGACCGTCGCGCCGGACGGCACCCTCTACATCGCCTGTCTTGGATACGCGTACAGCGGCTGGGGCGGCAAGATCATGCGCGTCACCCCGGACGGGCAGATCAGCCGCGTCGCCGGGCGCGCGGACGGCTTCAGCCCGGACGAGACCGACCACATCCCCGCAACCCAGTCCGGGCTCTACCAACCCACTGACGTCGCGCTGACGGCCGATGGCTCGCTGCTGATCGCTGACAGCGCGCACAACAAGATTCGCCGCGTCGCGCCGGACGGGACGATCACCACGATCGCCGGTGGCGGCACGCAGCTCGGAGACGGCGGCCCCGCCACCAGTGCGCTGGTGGCGGGGCCCTCCACCGTCGATGTGGGACCGGACGGCTCGATCTACATCGGGCAGGGAACGCGGATCCGTCGCGTGCTGACCGACGGGTCGATCACGACGCTCGCCGGGACAGGCCAGCCGGGCTACCAGGCCCTCCAGCAGAAGAACATGCCGGCAACCCAGGTTGCGATCGGCGCGGTCCGTGGCCTGGCACCCACCCCTGACGGGTCCGTTGTCTTCGCTGACGGTGAGAGCGGACTCCTGCGGATCACCACGCCGATGCCCGGCTTCAGCGACCAGCAGCTCGCGCTGCCCTCCGCCGACGGCCAGGAGCTCTATCGCTTCGACGCGCAGGGACGCCACCTGAGCACCGTCGACGCGCTGACCGGCGCCGCCGTCGAGACGTTCGCCTACGACAGCGCCGGCCGGCTGCTCTCCAGCACCGACGGCGATGGCAACCAGACGCGCATCGAGCGCGACCCGGACGGCAACGCCACCGCAATCGTCGCTCCCGACGGTCAGCGCACCGCGCTCACCCAGGACGCCCAGGGCGACCTCAGCTCGCTCAGCGATCCTGCTGGTGACACGGTGCAGCTCGACTACGCGCCCGGCGGCCTGCTGCAGCGACTGACCGATCCGCGCGGGCACAGCCACCAGTTCACCTACGACCCCGACGGGCGCCTGGCGAGCGACACCGACCCGGTCGGAGCGTCGACGAGCCTGGCGCGCACCACGATCGACGACCACAGCGGATCGGTCAGCACCAGCAGCACGCTTGGACGCACCAGCACACACCGTTACAGCCAGGCCGACGACGGCACGATCCAGCGCACGAGTACCGACTCGGCGGGCTTGCAGTCGACCAGCGCCGAATACCCGGACGGCAGCACCCAGGCGACCGCGCCGGACGGGACCACGGCCACGAGCCAGCTCTCCCCAGACCCCCGCTTCGGGATGCAGGCGCCGTTCACCGGGGCGGCGCAGACGACAAGCCCCGGCGGCGTGCAGGTCACGACCTCCCAGAGCCGCACCGCACAGCTGACCAACCCCGACGACCCGCTCTCGCTGACCGGCCTGACCGTCACCAGCAGCATCGGGTCCGACATCTTCACGACGAGGTTCGACAAGAGCTCGCTGACGTTCACCACGACCAGCGCCGAGAGCCGCTCGAGCACCACCCAGGTCGACAGCCAGG
>DATKLF010000078.1:0-29989 GCA_035542555.1 Solirubrobacteraceae bacterium
CGTTGGACATCCAGGCGCCGACCTCGTCCTGGAAGAGGACCTCGGCGCCGACCACGACCGCGTACCAGTCGATCAGCTCCTGCAGGCGCGTGGTCTTGAGATTGAAATGATGGAACTTCGGATGAATCACAGCGTCGGACATCGGATCTCCTCTCCTCAGGCGGAAACGGGGATGGGCAGCGGGCGGGCAAGCACGGTGCTCAGCGCGGCGGCGAGCTGATCGGCGGCGTCGTCGACGCCCCCGAGGCTACGCCACGCGATGAACCGGTCGGGGCGCACGAGCACCGCGCCCTGCGGGCCGATCTCGCGGCGGCGCAGCCAGGTGCAGCGCGGGTCGAAGAGGTCGCCATCGACATGGCCGATGCACAGCGCATCGAGCGGCAGCCCCGAGCTCTCGGCGATCTGGCGGGCGGCGTCGACCCAGGCGCCCCCCTCTTCGCCGGCGATGAGGAGGAAGCGGCCCGGCCGGACGAGGTCCTTGATCGGCCGACGGTTCCCGTCCTCGTCGTCGATCCAGGCGTGCGGCAGCGGCGAGCCCGGCCGCGTGGACGGTTGGTAGACGCGGATCTCGTCCGGGTTCGCCGGCGCCGGGGTCCCGTCCGCGACGACGGCCGCGGACTCGTACGCGTAGCCGTACTCGACGTTGTGCTCGTTGAACTCCATGGACTGCGAGCGGATGGCGCGCAGCACGTTCGAGCGGTGCTCGGCGTCCTCGGGCCGCCCGCTCCAGATGCGGCGCAGGTTCCGCAGATTCTCCTCCTCGGTCTGCTCGTGCGAAACCCCCAGCGACGTGTTGATCACCGCGAAGTGGTTGACGGCGTTCTCGAGCGAGCGCTGGGCGTTGCGCTCCAGGCTCGAGCGCCGCTCGGGCTCGTAGGTGTCGAGCAGCGCGGTGCTCGCCGTCCCGTCGAGCACCGCCGCGAGCTTCCACGTGAGGTTGTGCACGTCCTGGATGCCGCTCGTGAGACCCAGGCCGCCGGTCGGCGGGTGACGGTGCGCCGCGTCGCCCACGAGGTAGACGCGGCCCTCGGAGAAGCGGTCGGCCATGACGGCCTCCACCGACCAGCGCGTGATCTTGTGGATCTCGAGCGCCAGATCCTGGATGCCGAGCGCCGCGCGCGCGTCGGCCTCGACCTGCTCGTCGGACTGCGCGCGCGGGTCGTCGACCGGGTAGTTCAGGTGGATGACCCACTCCTCCGACTGGCGGCCCCAGCGCTCGGGCCCCATGGGCACCATGACGACGCCCACGCCGGTCTGGGGGGAGACGAGCCAGCGGATGAGGACGTCGTCGTCCTTCGCGAGCCCGGAGAAGTCCGCCGAGACGTGGAGCGTTGCGGTCTCCGTGACGACGCCGAGCCCGACGTGCGAGATGCCGACGAGCCCGGGGACCGTGCGCCCGCCGTCAGCGCCGATGAGGTACCGGCAACGGACCGTGTAGTCGGTCCCTGCGTCGAGGTCGCGCACGGTGGCGGTGACCCCCTCGTCGTCCTGCTCGAGCGCGGTCAGCTCGTGGCTGAAGCGGATCCGGCCCGGGGAGAGCGCGTCGGCATGGTCCTTCATCACCGGCTCGAGCCGGATCTGCGGGAGGTTCAGCTGGCGCCAGGCGCTCGCCGCGCGCCAGTTCTCGTCATCGGTGCCGGCACCCCAGCACTCGAGCTTGGCGATGCGCCGCCCGTGGTCCGCGCTGGGCCCGGTGAGCCCCGCGTAGAAGGCGGTCGCGGCCATGTTCTCCGCGGGGGTGCTGCGCCGGGCGATCTCCTGGGCGCACCCGGCGTCCTCGAGGATCTCCATCGTGCGCTGGTTCAGGACGTGCGCCTTGGGCAGGATCGACGTCGTGGGCAGGGCGCTGACGAGCAGGTGCTCGACGCCGAGGTGGTGGAGCAGCATCGAGGCCGTGAGGCCCGCGCCGCCGCCCCCGACGATCAGGACGTCTACCTCCTCCGTCGCGGTGTGCTGGGTGTTGGCTGAGCTGGTCATGGCGCGGCACCGTAGCACAGGAATGAACAAATGTTCAAGTCTGTTCGCAGGTTCAGTATGATCATGCGCCATGCAGCCCGATCTGGCGAGCAACCAGCTTGAGGCGCCGCAGGGACGCGTCGAGCGGCGCAAGGCGAGGACCCGCGCAACGCTGCTCGCGGCGGCGCGGCACCTGTTCGCCACGCAGGGCTTCGAGCAGACGACGATTCGCGACATCGCCGCGCAGGCCGACATCGCCCTCGGCGGCTTCTACAACTACTTCCGCACCAAGGACGACGTGCTCTCCGCGCTGCTCGGGCAGGCGCTCGTCCAGCAGTTGCGGCTCCTGACCTTCAGGCAGGAACAGGTCGACGACGTGGCCGAGCGCGTGAGCATCGCGCACCGGCACCTGCTCGCGGCCGCGCGCCAGGACCCCGACTGGGGCTGGCTGCTGGTGCGCATGGACGTCGACCATCACGTCATCGACTCAGTGCTTGGCGAGCGGGCGGGCGAGGACCTGCATGAGGGACTGCACGCCGGACGCTTCGACGTCGCCAATCCCGAGCTGGCGCTGCGCGCGAGCGGCGGCGCGCTGCTCGCCGTCGTCCAGGACGTGCTGCGCGGGGTGTTCTCCCCGGACGACGACTGCGCGCACGCCGAGGGTGTTCTGCGCGCGTTCGGGGTGCCCGCGAAGGAGGCCGCGAAGATCGCGCGCCGCCCGCTGCCAGCGCTCCCGGAGGAGGACCGGTGACCGGGCGAATCGATGTTCACGCCCACTACCTCGCCCCGGCCTACGTCGAGGCCCTGCGCGCCCACGAGCGCTGGCTCATCGGCGGTATCCCGGTGCCCGAGTGGACCCCCGAGCTGGCGCTCGCGTTCATGGACCGCTTCGGGATCGCGCGCCAGGTCCTGTCGGTGTCCGACCCCGGCGTGGAGTTCGTCGCCGCCGGCGAGCGCGCTGCGCTCGCGCGGGCCTGCAACGACTTCGCTGCGCAGGTCGTGCGCGAGCGTCCCGATCGGTTCGCGGCGCTCGCGGTGCTGCCGGGGGACCCGGCCGAGGCTCTGGCCGAGGCGGCGCGTGCGCTCGACGAGCTGCGGCTGCACGGGGTCGGGTTGCTGTCGAGCCACGACGGGCGCTACCCGGGTGACCCGGAGCTCGAGCCGCTTCTTGCCGAGCTGGACCGCCGCGGTGCCTGGGTCTTCGTGCACCCGACCGCCGTGCCGGACCACAGCAAGCCCGCGAGCGCCGTCCCCGACTTCATCGCCGAGTACCCCTTCGACACGACGCGGGCGATCATCTCGCTGCTCATCAACGGCAGCTTCGAGCGCTTCCGCGCGATCCGCTGGCACTTCGCCCACGGCGGCGGCACCGTGCCGATGCTGCGCGCCCGCCTGAACGCGCTGGTCGCGGCCGCGCGCGAGCTCGGCCCGGCGTTCGGCGCGCCGGCGGGCGCCCAGCTGCTCACTGCCGGCTCGGCACGTGAGGCGCTGCGCCGCTCGCTCTACGACACGGCCCTCGTCGCCGACGAGCCGGCGCTGCTGGCGGTCCGCGCGATGGCCGGAGCGGACCGCCTGCTCTTCGGCAGCGACTGGCCGTTCGCCGCGCGGCTCTACGCAGCCGCCGATGCGGGCGACCCGCAGCCGGCACTCCGGCAGGTGCTCGACCGCGGCGAGCTGGCCGCGGTCGAGCACGGCAACGCCAGCCGGGAGCTCGGCGGCTGATATGCCCCGTCCGCCGGGGCCGCGCGTCCCACCCGCGCCCAGCCCCGCGCAGCTTGACCGGCTCGCGACGATCATCGCCCCGCTCAGCCGCGTGCTGCAGCCCAAGCTCTACGGCGTCGACCGGCTCGAAGGCCCGATGCTGCTGGTCGGCAACCACACGCTCTACGGGCTGATCGACGTGCCGTTCCTGATCGCCGAGCTGTGGACGCGCCGGCGGCTGGTCGTCCGCGGACTGGGCGAGCACGGCCACTATGCCATCCCGGTCTGGCGCGATCTGCTCGAGTCGGGCGGGATGGTGCGCGGCACGCGCGAGAACGTCCGGGTCCTGATGCGCGAGCGGCAGAACATCCTCGTCTACCCCGGCGGCGCGGGGGAGGTGCTCAAGCAGCGCGGCGAGCGCTACACGCTCAAGTGGAAGGAGCGCATCGGCTTCGCCGCTCTCGCGCTCGAGTTCGGCTACCCGGTGGTCCCGCTCGCGGCCGTCGGCGTCGAGAACATGTTCGACGTCGTCGCCGACGATCGTACGCCGGTGCTTGCGCAGGCATCGCGGCTCATGAGACGCCTCGTCGGGATGCCGCTGCCGCCGATCGGCGTCGGACTCGGCCCGCTGATCCCGCGCCCCGAGCGCCTCTACTTCTGGTTCGGGGATCCGATCGATCCGCGGTCCATGAGCGGCTCTGGCGAGGACGCCGCGCGTGCGCTACGCGACGAGACGCGCACCGCCCTCGAGAGCGGCATCAGGCTGCTGCAGGCCGAGCGGCAGGCCGATCCGCATCGCGGCCTTCCGAGGCGGCTGCGCCGCGAGGCGCTGCACGCCGACGCCGCGCCCAGGGACCCGCACGCGCTGTTCGTGCGGACGGCCCTGAACGCCTGGAACCTTGCGGGTGCAGCAGGCGCCGCGCCGTGGCTCGCACGCCGCGTCGTCCTCGAGGACCCGCCCGGCTGGCCCGGCGCCTCGACGTGGCTCGGGCGCGATGCCGTCGTCGAGCGCCTTGACGAGGTCACAACCGGGCTTGGCGGCCACTGGGCCGAGGTCGTCGGCGCGAGGAGCGCGGGGGACGAGGTCCTCGTCGAGCTGCGCCTGCGCTCGTCCGGAACCGCGAAGAGCATCCCCGTCGCCACGTTCTTCCTGCTCGCCCGCGTCCACGCGGGCCAGATCACGCGCATGCGCGTCTTCCTCGACGAGGCGTCGGTCGTCGAGCGGCGGGACTCAGGTTCGTGACGCACCGCGCTCGCCTAGCACGCGGTCGCTGAGCACCGAGCCCGGGCGCTCGGCGACGACGTCCGAGCCCGGGCGGGCGTGCTCGTCGCGGCGCTTGACGAGGAGCCACCGCGCCCGCTCGCCCTCCCCGGTGCGCTGCAGGGCGAAGCCGCCGCGCAGCTTGCGCCCGTGAAGGACGAAGACGGCGTGCCCCCGCTCGAGCGCCTGCGGCCAGGGCACCCGCCCGCCCTGCTCGTAGCTGCCGCGATCCCAGACGATCGCGTCGTCGCTCTCGAGCTCGGCGCCGGGTGCCGCGCGCTCGCCGGTCTCGAGCGCGAGGCGCTTGACCGCCGGATCCATCGAGGGGCCCTTGGGGATCGCCCATGAGCGCATCGTGCCGCCGACCTGCAGGAGCAGGTCGAAGTGGTCAGAGCTTGCGCGATGCTCGCGCACCACGAAGCGCCCCGCGCTCACGCCGCGCACGGCGAACTGCTCGTGGCCCTCGAAACCCACGTGCTCCAGCTCGACGGCGTCGACCCGCGCGGCCCGCGAGCCGCGCTCGAGGAAGGCGGCCAGCTCCGCAACCGCCTCGCGTGGCCCCTCGGCATGGACCCGCACCGACCCGTCGTCCTCGTTGCGGACCCAGCCGGTGACGCCGAGGGCGAGCGCCCGGCGGATCGTCGCCTCGCGGAAGCCGACGCCCTGCACCGCTCCGTGCACGACCGCGCGGATCGCGTCGCGTGCGGGCGTGCCGGCCATGCCGGGAGGCTACGTCGAGCGCGCGAGGAACGCACACGTTCCACCAACGCAGGCGACGCGCGGCCGCCGAGCTGCATGTGCTTGACAATCCGACCATGACAAAGTATAACACGAGTCGTGTTCTATTCTGCGTCGAATGAGAGGACGAGCGTGATGGCGACGAGCGTGGCCGAAATCGAGTCCCGCAACGGTCTTGAAGCCGCCGCCGGCGGCGAGGACGTCCACGTGCGCGTGGCAATCGTCGGGAGCGGGTTCACCGGCCTGGCGATGGTGCACGCCCTGCGCAAGGCCGGGACGGAGGACTTCCTCGTCCTCGAGCGCTCGGCGGGCGTCGGCGGCGTCTGGCGCTCCAACACCTACCCGGGGATCGCCTGCGACGTGCCCTCGCACCTGTACTCGCTGTCCTTCGCGCCCAACCCCGACTGGGAGCGCACGTTCTCGAGCGGCGGGCAGATCTGGGACTACGAGGAGCAGGTCGCGCGCGACCTGCGCATGGCCGAGCGCACGTGGTTCGGCGAGGCCCTGGTCGATGCGCGCTGGGACGCAGCGCGGGCGCATTGGCGGCTGCGCACGACCACGCGGCAGCTGACCGCGCAGTTCGTCGTCGACGGCAGCGGCGTGCTCGCCGAGCCCAAGCTTCCCGCCATCGAGGGCATCGAGCGCTTCAAGGGCGCGCTGTTTCACTCCGCGCGCTGGAACCACGACGAGGACCTCGCCGGCAAGCGCGTGGCTGTGATCGGCACCGGCGCCTCGGCGATCCAGATCGTGCCGGCGATCCAGCCGCAGGTCGCGCACATGACCGTCTTCCAGCGCACGCCCGGCTGGGTGATCCCGCGCAACGACCGCGATATCACCGACGCCGAGCGCCGCGCCCTGCGCCGCTTCCCGGTGCTGCAGAAGCTCATCCGCGGCTGGCAGTGGGCCTACCGCGACGCCGTGCTGCTGCAGGTCATGCACCGGCCCGCCTGGCGGCGGTTCTTCGAGGCCGTCTCGAAGGCCTACATGCGCGCGACGATCGACGACCCGGCGCTGCGCGCGAAGCTGACCCCCGACTTCGAAATCGGGTGCAAGCGGATCCTCATCACCAGCGCCTGGTACCCGGCGCTCAACCAGCCGAACGTCGACGTCGAGACGACGCCGATCGCCGAGGTCCGCGAGCACGCCGTCGTGACCGCCGACGGGGTCGAGCACCCCGTCGACGCGATCGTCTGCGCCACCGGGTTCCACGTGACCGATCCGCCGGCCGGCGAGATCTTCCACGGCCGCGACGGGCGTTCGCTCGCCGAGACGTGGGGCGCCTCGCCGCGCGCCTACCGGGGCGTGACGACCGCGAACTTCCCGAACCTGTTCCGCATCGGGAGCATCGGGACCGGCACCGGCCACTTCTCCCACATCGCGCAGATCGAGTCCGCCATCACCTACGTGATGGACGCGCTGCGCGTCGCCGACGCCCGCGGCCTGGCCGCGGTCGAGGTCAGCGAGGACGCCCAGGAGCAGTACGCGCGCCGGCTGCACGCGATGGTCAAGGACACCGTGTGGGCGATCGGCGGCTGCTCGAGCTGGTACCTGGACGCCAGTGGCGAGCCCTCCGCGGTGTGGCCCGGGTCGGGCTGGATGTACCGCAAGTGGACGCGGCGCTTCGACGTCGAGGCCTACGCCGTGACGCCGCGCGCGCTTGTCGCCGCGCCCGCGCCGGCGCCGATGGCCGGGAGTGTCCGATGAACGTCGCGATCACCGGAGGTGCCCGTGGGATCGGGCGCGCGACCGCCGAGGCCGCCGTGCGCGCGGGCCTGCGCGTCGCGCTGGGCGACCTGGAGCTCGAGCTGGCGCAGAGCGCCGCGCGCGAGATCGGCGGCGGCACGCTCGGCTTTGCCGTCGACGTGCGCGACCGCGAGTCGTTCGCCGCGTTCCTCGACGCGGCGGAGGAGGGGCTCGGGCCGCTCGACGCGCTCGTCAACAATGCCGGCGTGGCGTTCCTGAGCCCGTTCGTCGACGAGGACCCCGCGCGCACGCGCCAGACCGTCGAGGTCAACCTGCTCGGCGTGCTCACCGGCAGCCAGCTCGCGCTCGAGCGGTTCCTGCCGCGCGGGCGCGGGCACATCGTGAACCTCGCCTCGTCCGCGGGGCAGATCGCCCCGCCGAATGCCGCGACCTACGCCGCCACGAAGCATGCGGTCGTGGGGTTCACCCGCGCGCTGCGGGCCGAGACGCGCGGCACCGGCATCCGCACGACGCTCGTGATGCCCGGCGTCATCCGCACCGAGATGGTCGGCGGCTTCGCGAACGCGCGCGGCACGCGCGTGATCGAGCCCGCCGCCGTCGGCGCGGCGATCGTCGACGCGCTGCGCAGCGGCCGGCCGGAGGTGTTCGTGCCGCGCGAGCTCGGCCCGCCGGCGCGGCTGATCGCGGGGCTGCCGCCGCGCGCCTCCGACGGCCTCAAGCGGCTGCTCGGGGCCGACGACGTGATGACCAAGGCGGACATCTCCGCCCGCGCGGAGTACGAGCGGCGCGCGAGCTCGTGAGCACCTCCACGACCATCACGCGCCCGATCCGCTCCGCCCGCGCCACGCTGCGCGGGCTGGACAGCGCGTGGCTGCAGGCGCCGAGTGACGGCACCCCGACGCTGTACGTCCACGGCGTCCCCGACGAGGGCTCGATGTGGACGCCGTTCCTCGAGCGGACCGGCGGCATCGCGCCCGATCTGCCCGGATTCGGGGAGTCGGGCAAGCCGCGCGACTTCCCGTATGGGATCGAGGCGATCGCCGACCACCTCGAGGCGCTCCTCGACCACCTGCAGATCGACCGCGTGAAGCTCGTCGCGCACGACTGGGGCGGCGCGGCGCTCGCCTTCGCGCAGCGCCGACCCGAGCGGATCGAGCGCCTGGTCCTCATCGACGCCGGGCCGCTGCTGCCGGACTACCACTGGCACCGGCTCGCCCGCATCTGGCGCACGCCGGTGGCAGGCGAGCTCTTCATGCTCCTGGCGACGAAGCCCGCCCTGCGCGTCCTCTCGCGCGAGGCAGCCGTGGCGCCGGGGCCGATGCCCGAAGAGTGGCTCGAGCGCGTCTGGTTTCACTTCGACCGCGGCACGCGCCGCGCGATCCTGCGCCTCTACCGCAGCGCCCCTGAGCAGGACCTCGCGCGCGCGGGCGCGCGGCTCTCCGAGCTCACGTGCCCGGCGCTGGTCGTCTGGGGCGAGCGCGACCCCTACGTCCCCGTCCGCTTCGCCGACGCCTATGGCGCGGTCCTCCCCGACGCGACCGTCGAGCGCGTGCCCGACGCCTCGCACTGGTGCTGGATCGACCGGCCCGACCTCGTCGAGCGCATCGCCGGCTGGCTCGGCGATGAGCCCATCACCCACCCCTGACAGCCACCACCGACCACGGAGACCACCAATGGCAAACCCGATCGCCCCGACGACCCAGCAGGCCGAGCTGCTGGCGACGCTGCCGCAGGACCAGCCGGTCATCATGATCAACCTCCTGAAGTTCAAGCCGGACGGCCTCGAGCACTACGAGACCTACGCGCGCGAGGTGCAGGTCCACCTCGACGACGTCGGTGCGCGGGCCCTGTACGCCGGCAGCGCCAAGGCGTTCGTCATCGGTGAGGGACCGCGCCCGTGGTGGGACGCGATCCTCGTCGTGCAGTACCCGACGCCGGCGGCGTTCGTCTCGATGGTCACCAGCGAGGCCTACGCGGACGTGCACGTCCACCGCGCGAACGCGCTCGAGCGCGCCGAGCTGATCGCCACGAACGAGTGGACCCTCTCGCTCTGAGCACCGGCACCTTCCTCGCACGCGACACCCACCACCGACCCCACACCCACGATGCGCCAACTCACCAGCCTCGACACCCAGTTCCTCGCGATGGAGAACAGCCGCATGCCCGGCCACGTCTCCGCGCTCGCGATCTACGACCCCTCCACGGCCCCCGGCGGGGAGCTCACACTCGGCACGATCCGGCAGACGATCGAGCAGCGCCTGCATCTGCTCCCGCCGTTCCGCTGGCGGCTCGTGCGCGTGCCGTTCGACCTGGACTACCCCTACTGGGCGCAGGACCCCGACTTCGACCTGGACTTCCACCTGCGCGAGCTCGCGCTTCCCGAGCCCGGCGACGAGACGATGCTCGCCGAGCAGGCCGCGCGCATCATCGCGCGCCCGCTCGACCAGGCGCGCCCGCTCTGGGAGCTCTACCTCATCCACGGCCTGCCAGACGGCCGCAAGGCGGTCCTCACGAAGTTCCACCACGCGGCGATCGACGGCGCCTCCGGCGCGGAGATCTTCGGCATCCTGCTGGACACGACGCCCGAAGGGCGCGTGGTCGAGACCCCGACGAGCGGCGCGCCGGCCCCGCTCCCCGGGCAGCTGGGGATGCTCGGACGCGGCCTCACCGGGCTTCCGCGCCAGCCGCTGCGCGCGCTGCGCTCGATCCCACGTGCGCTGCCCCACCTGGACACGATCCCGACGGTCCGCACGATCCCCGGTGTGGGCACGCTCGCCGGGATGAGCCGGCGCGTCGTGCGCGCGCTGCCGCGCACGACCGACGGCGGGATCCTTGAGGGCCGGCGGCTGCACGCCCCGCGCACCGCGATCAACGGGCGGCTCACGCCGCACCGCCGCGCCGCCTTCACGCGCCTCTCGCTCGACGAGGTCAAGGCGATCAAGAGCCATTTCGGCGTGACCGTGAACGACGTGGTCGTCACGATCTGCGCGGGCGCGCTGCGCAGCTGGCTGGCCGAGCGCGGCGAGCTGCCGGCCGAGCCGCTGCTCGCGCTTGTGCCCGTCTCGGTGCGCACGCGCGAGCAGCTGGGGACGTTCGGCAACCGCGTCTCGACGATGGTGGTCCCGATCCCCACCGACGAGGCCGACCCCGAGCGGCGCCTGCATCGCGCCCACGAGGCGCTGCGCAATGCCAAGGAGCGCCACCGCGCCGTGCCTGCGACGGTGCTGCAGGACGCCAACCACGCGATCCCGCCGGCGCTGTTCGCCCGCGCGGCGCGCGTGACCGCGCGCGTGGCGACCTCGCACCCGAGCCAGGCCGCGGTGAACGTGATCATCTCCAACGTCCCGGGCTCGCCGGCGCCCCTGTACATCGCCGGCGCGCGCCAGGAGGCGATGTTCCCGCTGTCCGGGATCATCGACGGCACGGCGCTGAACCTCACCGTCATGAGCTACTGCGGGGGCCTGGACTTCGGCGTCGTCGCCGACCGCGACGTCGCCGCCGACCTCTTCCCGCTCACCGAGGCGCTGGCGGGCGCGCAGGCCGAGCTGGTCGGACTGCTTCCGCGCCGGGTTCGGGGCGGGCGCGGGGCCGCGCAGCCCGCGGCGGTGTGCTGAGCCGGCGACGGGACGCGGCGCTGCGGGCGTCGGACGACGCGCCCCGTCTGTTGCCGAAACCGGTTCTGCGGCTCAGGCGCCCGGTGCGCGGTAGTCGACGGTCCGCTTCGCCGCCGCGTCGACCTGCTCGGGCGTGAACAGCACGGTGGTCTTCGTCGTCGCGCCGCCTGCCGCGTTGACGTTCAGCGCCGTCGCGATCGCCGCCTCGTCGTCGGGCAGGTCGGCCGTCACGTAGACGTCGTGGTCGCCGAACGCGAAGTAGAAGCTCTCGACGCTGCCGCCGAGCCCCTCGATCGCCTTCGTCACGGCGTCCCGCCGACTCGTCCCGCCCTTGCTGCGAACACCCTCGACGCCCTCCCTGGTGTACGAGGCCTTGATGAGGTACTTCGGCATGGCCGCCTCCTGAAGTCGGGGTCGGGTCAACGCTCCCACACGCGGGGACACTCCGCAAACGCGGACGGCGGAGGGATCTGTGCCCGGCGTCAGGAAGCGCAGGCCGTGCCGTCGGCGGCGTGGCCGGTCGCGTCGCACGGCATGACCGCCGGCGGCTGCCAGCCGGAGCCGTTCAGCACGCCGGGCAGCGCCTTGCCGAGACCGTAGAGCCGCCAGATGAGGCGGAACCCGGTGCCCGCGGCCGGCGCCGGCAGCCAGTTGCTCATCTGCTTGGGGCTCGTCGGCTGGTCGTGCTGGACGTAGATGTCGATCGAGCCGTCGGCGTTCTTGCGCAGATGGGACAGGTCGTTGAGCACCCAGCGGTTCAGCGGGTTAGGGACGAAGAACGACGAGCTGTCGTACAGCGTCAGCGACCAGAAGGCCTGCGTCGGGATCGGCAGCCGGCTCTTCGGGATATGCAGCACGTAGCGGGTCGAGCCGCTCAGGGGCGCCTTGTTGTGATCGGTCAGCGTGAGCGGGTAGGTCGCGATGTTCGCGCGCTGCCCGCCGACGCCGAGCTTGTCGCCGATCGCGCGCAGCGCGTAGTTCGTACCCCACGCACCGAGGTCACCGATGAGGTAGCCGTTGTGCTTGTCGAAGTTCGCGAAGTAGTACGCGAGCGCCGCGGCGGTGACCTTTCCGGGGCCCTGCGTGACCGCGTCGCGCAGCCCGCGCAGCGTGTCGGCGCTGAGCCCGGCGCTCAGCGGGTCAAGGCCCGCGCCGATGCCGACGGCCTTCAGCTGGCCGAGCAGCGGCTGGTCGGCGGCGGGCGGCGGGAACGTCGCCATCTCCTTGTCCAGCGCCTGGAAGAACGCGATCGGATCCTCGCCCGGCTGCGTGCCCGGGATCGTCGCCTGGGTCACCGTCGTGTCGGGGCGGGCGGGCGTCGGCGGCGTGTAGCGCGAGCCGTACTTCGACAGCGGCGTGATGCTGTATTGGCGCTGGATCCGGCCCACGGCGGGCAGGTCCGCCTTGCCGCGCACGTAGGTGCGGCCGATGATCCAGACGCGGTTGTAGCGCGAGACGACCTTCTTGACGCCGCGCGGCAGCTTGCCCTTGAAGCCGGGCCCGACCACGGCCCAGTCGCCGCCTCTGGTCACGCCGAAGTCGCCGGGGCCGAGCTTCGTCGGCACCGAGGTGATGTTGTAGAAGTTGTTCGTCCAGGGGTCGAGCAGCTCGAACTCCCAGAAGCGGTTCTTGATCGCGGGCGCGTGCAGGATCTGCGGCTCCTTGCTGAGGTCGAGCCAGGCGATCGAGTAGGGCGTGTCGTTGTTCGGCGCGTTGACGGTCTTCTCGCTCGCGTCGGCGAGCTTGAAGACGTTCGCGAACCGGTTGACGGGCCCGTGGCCGTTGGCGTCCGGGACGTTGACGCTCGTTGCCGTGGTGAAGATGCGCGCGGTGTCGAGCAGCGGGATGCCGTACTCGTAGGCCTTGGCCCCGAGCGCGAGGCCGGTGTCGTAGTCCGACGTGGCGTCCGCGGATGCGGCGCCCGCGGTTGCGCCGAGCAGCGCGCAGGCGAACGCCGCTCCGGCGGCGAGTCGGCGCAGGCGCCGGCGGGGGACGGTCATGCTTCCTCTCACTCTCCTTGGGCTACCGGCATCTCGCGCTCGACCCGATACTTGTACACCGCGTCCGAGCGCGAGGTTGCGGTTCGCCCCCTGACCGCCGCGCGCGAGCTCACGCCCACGCGAGCTGCACGACCAGCACCGCTGCGATGGCGGCGGCGCAGCAGAGGTGCTCGCGGAGCACCGCACGCGCGAGCGCGCTCTGGCGCTCGGGCGGGTCGCGCCGCGCGCCGAGGCGCACCGCGCTCGGGACCGTGTGCGCGGCGGCGAGGGCGATTGCGCCGAGCGTGAGCGCGAGCGAGGCCCAGCCGGCCCAGCTTCGCTTCTGGCCGCCGGCGATCTCCGCCACGATCGCTGCGGTCGTCGCGAGCATGACCGCGGCGACCAGGCGGTTCATCGGCCGCGCGTCGGTCGTCACCCGGCGGTAGTAGCCGGCGATCGACGTGAGGACCCGCTCGGGCAGCGGCGCGCCCGCATGGCCGCGGGCCTGGACGTCGAACATCAGGTCGAACCACAGGACCGCGAGCAGGAAGCCTGCGCCGGCCGTCACGAAGGGGGCCACGCGCGCGAGTATCGCAGCGGGGTGCGCCGCGGTCGGGCGTTCAGGTCGACGCCGGCGTGGCGAGCTCGGCGAGCCGCGCCGCGATCTTCGCCCGGCGCTCGCGCAGCTCGGCGTCGAGGTCATCGAGCTCGGCGCGCCGGCGATCCACGAGCCCGAGCTGGCGGTCGACGATCGCGTCGAGCTCGGCGAGAATGCGCCGCCGGCGGGCGGGGGAGGTGCGCGCGCTGCGGAACTCCTCGCGCAGCGTGCGCCGCGCCTCCTGGCCGGCGACGAGCTCGGCCAGCTCGTCGAGGCTCAGACCCAGCAGCTCCTTGAGCCGCAGCACCTCGCGCAGCTGCTCGACGTCGTCCTCGCTGTAGGTGCGATGCGCGCCGGCCTCCCGGCCGGCGACGCCGGGCATCAGCCCGATCTCCTCGTAGTAGCGGATCGTGCGTGGCGTGGTGCCGACCGCGCCCGCCACCTCACCGATACGCATCGGCGGTCACCACCTCGGGGCGGACGATGGCCTCCTGCGGGCGCCGCGGGCGCAGCAGCGAGACGGCCGCGCCGAGCAGCGAGGTCCCCGCCAGCACCCACATCGCCACGTGGAGGTTGTGGATGAACGGGTCGAGCGCCGCCGCCGACAGGCCGCTGCTCAGCCCGGAGAAGATCGACAGCAGCGTCGCGCGGGGCACGGCGGCCGTCACGATCGCGAGCAGGACGGCGATCGACAGGACCGAGCCCGTGTTCTGCAGCATCATGCGCGTGCCCGCCGCGATGCCCCGCCGGTGCACGGGCACGCCTCCCATCATCGCTGCGGTGTTGGGCGAGTTGAACATGCCGGCGCCCGCGCCGGCGACGAACAGCCAGAGCGCGGTGACGGCGTACGGCGTGGCGACCGTGAGCGTGGTCATGCCCGCGATCCCGGCCGCCGAGACGACGAGGCCCAGCGCCGCCAGGCCACGCGCGCCGTGGCGGTCCGCGTAGCGGCCCGCGAGCGGCGAGCTGATGAGCACGCCGAGCGCCATCGGGGCGAGCTTCAGGCCCGCGAGGATCGGGTCGTCGCCGATCGCGCCCTGGAAGTACAGGACGAAGAGGAAGGTGAGGGAGAAGCGCGAGAGGCCGCCGAGGAAGGCGGCCGCCGTCGCCGCCGAGAAGCCGCGGTCCTCGAACAGCGTCAGATCGAGCATCGGGAAGCGGGTGTGGCGCTCGATCGCGACGAACAGCGGCAGCAGCACGGCCGCGGTCGCGAGCGCGGCGATGGTCAGCGGGTCGGCCCAGCTGACGATCCCGCCGCGCGAGATGCCGAGCGTCAGCCCGGTCAGGCCGAGCACGAACGTCACGGTGCCCAGCCAGTCGAAATGGTCCTCCGCCTCGGGCGTGACGAGCTCGCGCAGCACGAGCGCCGCCCAGGCCGTGCCGAGCAGGCCGAGCGGCAGGTTGAACCAGAAGACCCAGTGCCAGGAGACCGACACGAGCGCGCCGCCGAGGACCGGCCCGATCACGAGGCCGACGGCCGCGACCATGACGTTCGTGCCCATCGCCAGGCCCAGCTGCTCGCGGGGGAAGGCGTCCGTGACGAGCGCCGAGGCGTTGGCGAAGATCAGCGCCGCGCCGGCGCCCTGCAGGATGCGCCACAGGATGAGGCTCGTGCCGCCGCTCGCGAACCCGGCGCCGAGCGAGGCGATCGAGAAGACGAGGAAGCCGAGCACGTAGGCGCGCTTGCGCCCGAAGACGTCGGACATCCGCCCGAACGTCAGGACCAGGACGGTCGAGGCGATCATGTAGGCGAGGATCACCCAGACGAGCGTCAGCAGCTGCACCCCGAGCGCGCGCTCGAGGTCGGGCAGCGCGATCACGAGCGTGCCGGAGTTCACGGTCGCCAGCAGCATCCCCAGGCTCGTGCACGACAGGGCCCACCACTTGTAGTGCTCGTGCTCGGCGCTCACTCCGAGCCTGCCGCGCGTCGTCAGGACGCTCGCCTCCTCGCCGTAATCTCTATCTCACGTTCACGTCAGATTACAGACGATAGCGCACTGGGCGAGCTCGCGGACGCGGGAGCCGAGCGACCTCAGCGGTAGGGGTCCGCGGCCGAGCGGTCCTCCGAGAGCGAGCGACTCAAGCGGGTGGCGAGCGCCTCGATCGCGTCCGCGACGTGGATGCGGTCGATGTGGTGATCCCCGCGCGCGACCCGGATCAGGTGCGCCTCGAGCAGCACCTCGGCGTGGGTGCTGCCGGCCGGGGGCTCGAAGCGGTAGGAGGCGAGCTCGATCAGCAGCCCGAGCGGATCCTCGAAGTAGATCGAGTCCATGAAGCCGCGGTCCTTGACGCCGCTGTGGCGGATGCCGCGCTCGTCCAGGCGCTGCACCGCCTGCGCGAACGTCGCCTGTGAGAGCGCGAACGCGAGGTGGTGCACGCAGCCGGGCTCGGTCGGCGTGCGGCTCGGGTCGCGCTGGCGCTCCTCGTTCGTGAAGACCGTGATCAGCCGCCCGTCACCGGGGTCGAAGTAGAGATGGCTCTCGGCGGCGTTGTCGAGATTCGGCTGCTCGAAGACGAACGGCATGCCGAGCACGCCCTCCCAGAAGTCGATCGACGTCCGCCGGTCGGCCCCGGTGAGGGTGATGTGGTGGACGCCCTGGCTCTGCAGCTTGCGCAGCTCGCTCATCGGCCCAGCTTCCCGGCCGGCCCGCTGGCGGTCAAGCCGCGCGGCCCGCGGCAGCGCGAGCGCAGGTGGCGCACGGGTAGCCTGGGCCGATGAGCACCGCCGCCCGCGAGCCCACGGCCGGGATGGGCTTTGATCTCTCCTCGCTCGAGTTCTGGCTCGAGCGCACGCCGGCCGAGCGCGACGCGGCATTCGCGACGCTGCGCCGCGAGCAGCCGATCTCGTGGTGGGGACCGGTCCAGAGCCTGACGCTGCCGGCGGAGATGCTGAGCGGCGGCTACTGGGCGCTCACGCGCTACGCCGACATTCGCCGCGTCTCGCGCGACGAGAAGACCTTCTGCTCCGGGCTGGGGGTGATGTTCTTCGACGCTCCGCCCGAGATGCTCGAGGCCACGACCTCGTTCATCGCGATGGACGCGCCACGCCACACGAAGCTGCGGGGGCTCGTCTCGGCGGCGTTCACGCCGCGCCAGATCGCGCGCCTGGAGGAGCGGATCGCGTTCCACGCCCACGACGTCGTCACGCGGCTGCTCGAGCACGACGCGGGCGACTTCGTCCAGCTGTGCGCCAAGCAGGTCCCGATGCGGATGATCGCCGAGATGATCGGCGTCCAGGGCGACGACAGCGAGCGCCTCCAGCAGGCCGCCGAGATGCTCGTCAACCTCGGCGATCCCGCCGTCTTCGGCGACCGCGACCCGCTGGTGCTCGCCGCCGAGAGCATCTGGGAGATCTCGCAGATGGCCACGGCGCTCGCCGAGGAGCGCGCGGCGAACCCCACCGACGACCTGATGTCCGCGCTCGTGCACGCCGAGATCGACGGCGAGCGGCTGACGACCGCCGAGATCGCGGCGTTCTTCAACCTGCTGGCGGTCGCCGGCAACGACACGACCCGTCACACGACCAGTCACACCGCGAAGGCGCTCGACGACTTCCCCGACCAGCGCGCATATCTGCTCGAGGACATCGACGCACGGTTGCCGGTCGCCGTCGACGAGTTCGTGCGCTGGGCGAGCCCGGTTTCGACCTTCCGGCGCACCGCCACGCGCGACACCGAGATCGCCGGCCAGCCGATCGCCGCGGGCGAGAAGGTCATCATGTTCTACGGCTCGGGCAACCGCGACGAGACCGCGTTCGAGGATCCCTACCGCTTCGACGTCAGCCGCAACCCCAACCACCACGTCGGGTTCGGTGGCGGGGGCGTGCACTACTGCCTGGGCGCCTCGCTGGCGCGCACGCAGCTGCGCTGCGTCTTCCGCGAGCTGCTCACGCGCGTCCCGGATCTGCGGCTGGGCGAGCCCGTGCCGATGGTCTCGAGTGTCATCAACGGCGTGAAGCGGCTGCCGTTCACGATCGGGTAGGAGGCGGCCGGCCGCCGCGCGCCGTCAGGCAGGCGTGGGGGCCGCCGACTCGCGCCGGGCCACCTCGGCGCGCACGAGCGGTGCGACCTCGGTGCCGAAGCGCTCCATCGAGCGCAGCACGTCGCGGTGGGCGACCGCGCCGACGCTCATCTGACCGATGTAGCGATCGTTGCCGAAGAGCTCGCGCCCCAGCAGGATCTTCTCGGCGACCTCGGCGGGCGAGCCGACGTTCAGCGCGCCGTGCGGCGAGCGCAGCGCCTCGTACTGTGGACGACCGGAGGGCGGCCAGCCGCGCTCGCGACCGATGCGGTTCATCATCGCCAGGTAGGGGGCGGCGAATGCCGAGTCGGCCTCGGCCGTCGTGGCGCCGACGAATGCGTGCGTGTTGATCGCCAGGCGCGCGCGGTCGGCCGGGTGCCCGGCGTGCGCGACCGCCTCGCGGTAGAGCTCGACGAGCGGGGCGAAGCGCTCCAGCCGGCCGCCGATGATCGCGATCGTCAGCGGGAGCCCGAGCGCCCCGGCGCGCACGACCGACTGGGGAGAGCCGCCGACTGCGACCCAGACCGGTAGCGGGTCCTGCACGGGGCGCGGCCACACGCCGGCGTCCTCGAGCGCCGCGCGGTGACGGCCGGACCAGGTGACGCGCTCGCCCTCGCGGATCCGCAGCAGCAGCTCGAGCTTCTCGGCGTAGAGCTCGTCATAGTCGTCCAGGTCGTACCCGAACAGGGGGAACGACTCGATGAACGAGCCGCGCCCGGCCATGATCTCGGCGCGGCCGCCGGAGATCAGGTCGAGCTCGGCGAAGTCCTGGAAGACGCGCACCGGATCGTCGGAGCTCAGCACCGTGACGGCGCTCGACAGGCGGATCCGCTCGGTGCGCGCCGCGATGGCCGCCAGCGCGACGGCGGGCGAGGAGATCAGGAAGTCGGGGCGGTGGTGCTCGCCGATCGCGAAGACGTCGAGGCCCAGCTGGTCGGCGAGCTCGGCCTCCTCGAGCAGCTCGCGCATGCGCTGCTGCGGGTCGGCGCCGGAGGCGAGGTCCGCGAAGGTGGCGAGTCCGAGCTCCATGCGGGCAGCCTAGCAGTAGTTGCGTACGCAACGACCGCCGCGCCCGATGGGCGGCCCCCGGCCGGGTCGCCCCCGGCCGGGGGCCGCGCAGGCGCTACATCGCGAGCGTCTCGTAGACGGCGACGCCGCCGCCGCGCTCGAGCACAGGGCAGCCCTCGGCGAGGCCGCGCGCGGCCTCGAGGCTGTCCGCCTCGACGATCGAGTAGCCGGTCAGGCCGTCGCCGGCGCTCGAGCCGATCGACGTCGAGCCGGCGAACGGGTTGCCCATGTCGAGCACGGCCGGCCCGAGCTCCTCGAACCAGCGACCCCAGGCCGCCATCACGGCCTCGCGCTCGCCCTCGGTGGCGGCCATCCCGCCGCCGCTGTAGGTGAAGACGTACTTGCCCAACGTGCTGCTCCTTTCCGCCCGGGCTGTCGCTCAGGCCTCGTGGGGGGTTGCAGGGAAGACGCGCGCGGCGAGCGAGCCCAGGCACGCGGTCCAGCCGGTGGCGTGCGCGTCACGCGAGGCGGGCGAGGAGAGGAGGGCGTGCTCGAGCACGACGGTCGTACGCGCGCCGGCCTGCACGAAGTCGACGGTCACGAGGCTCACGTGCCCGTCGGGCGGGTCACCGGTCTCCCAGCACCAGCTGTAGACCAGGCGCGTCGGACGATGGACCTCGCGGTACTCGCCGCCGACCGTGTGGCGCCGGCCGGACGCCGGGTCCTCCATCGACAGGCGCCAGCGTCCGCCCTCGCGCAGGTCGACCTCGGCGATCGGCGTCGTCCACGACGGATCGGTCACCCACCAGCGCCGGAGCACCGCGGGGTCGGTCCATGCGTCGAAGACCTCCTCGGCGGTGGCCTCGAACGTGCGCTCGAGGCGCAGCGTCGTGTCCGAGACGCTCATGGCGCGCCGCCTTTGCCGGCGCGGCGCTCGGCGAGGACGTCCTCGATCACGTCGAGCTTGCGCTCCCAGAGGGCGCGCTGTCGCGCCATCCAGCGGTAGGCGTCCTCGAGGCCGCCGTCGCGCTCGGCGAGGCGCAGGATGTGTGTGCGCCCGTCGACGACGCGGACGATCGTGCCCGCCTCCTCGAGCACGCGCAGGTGGCGGCTGATCGCCGGCTTGGAGACGCCGAAGTCGCCGGTCGCCTGGCCGACGGTCAGTGGCCCGGTTGCGAGCCGCTCGAGAATGCCGCGGCGGATCGGGTGCGAGCACGCCGCGAACGTCCGGTCGAGCGTGTCACTGTTAGCCATATGGTTAACCGTATCAGGTCGGGGCAGTACGGGCGGCGAACGGCGCGGGCGGGCGCTCCTGCGTGTACATCCGCATGGCGAATGCGCCGGCCGGATGGGCGCGCAGGCGCCGCACCTCGCGGGTCATCTCCTCGGGGAGCACGGCGAGCGGCGGCAGCGGCGACCCGTAGCGCTCGGGCACGATCACCGGTGCGCTGAGCGCGGCGAAGGTCAGGTCGGCGGCGGTGAAGCGCTCGCCGGTGAGGAAGGGGCGCCCGTCCGACAGGCGCTCGGCGATCGCGTCGAACGTGCGGTCGATCGCCGCGAGCGCGCGCCCGGCCGCCGCTTCGTCGACGCCGAGGTAGCGGCGGATGATCGGGTCGAGCGCGCGGCCGGCCACCCGGAACGCGTGATGCTCCCACGCAGGCGTCCCGGCGAGGTTGTACGGGGCCATGGTGTCGACCACCGGCAGCGTGCGCTGGTACATCCACAGGCGCCCGTCGGGGCCGAGGCCCTCGTCGAGCCAGTCCTCGAGGTCGCGAACCTCTGCGGCGACGGCATCGGGGTAGAGGCGATCAGTGGGCGCCGTGCGCCAATCGGCCCACTCGAGGATCGCGCTGGAGTCGCGCAGGATCGCGCTCTCGGTCACGAGCACCGGGACCGTGCGACCGCCCCCCGCGCTGCGCGCCTTCCAGACGTGGATCGCCTGCAGGTGGCGTTCCTCGGCATAGCGGATCCCCGCGCGGTCGAGCGCCCAGCGCGCCTTCTCGCAGTAGTGACTGATCGGGATCGTGATCAGGCGGGGCGTCATGCCGCGGACGCTACGCCATCGCGGCGCCTGCTTCAGGCGCCGGCCGAGGTGCCCGCCAGCGGGAACCCGGGGGTGCGCAGCACGCGCTCGTCGGCCAGGATCGTGAGCGTCTCGACGTCCGCGATGCGCGCACTCCACGCGGTTCCGGCCGCGCCCATCGCGAAGGCCGCGGTCGCCAGCGCGTCGGCGGTCGCGAGGTCGGCGCCGGTGATGCTCACCGACAGCACGCCCTGCGGCGCGCGTCCCGTGAACGGGTCGCGGATGTGCTCGCCGCGGGCGTAGGTTCCCGACGTCGCGAGCGCCGCGTCCTCGAGGGCGGCCACGGCCGCCACCTGGTCCGAGAGCAGCGGGTGCTGGATTCCCACGAGCCAGGGCTCCTCCGGCCGCGGGCGCCCGCGCGCGATGATGTCGCCGCCGGCGTTGATGCAGAATGCGCGCGCCCCGCCGCGCTCGAGGATCCGCGCCGCCCGGTCGACCGCCCAGCCCTTGACGAGCCCCGACGGGTCGACCGGCAGCTCGGCCTCGCCGACCGGTCCGGCGCGGCAGCCGGCGCGCGCGTCGAACCAGCCACCGGTCTGCTCGCACAGCTCCGCGCAGCGCTCGAGCACCTCGCGGACGTCGGCGTCGGCATCGGCCAAGGCGAGCTCGCCGCGGTTCAGGCGGCTGATCTGGCTGTCGGGCCGGTAGGTGCTGAAGACCTCGTCGACACGATGCAGCCAGGCGAGCGCGCCGTCCACGGCGAGCTCATCCGCCCCGGGCCCCGCCAGGTCGATGACGACCGGCATGCCCATGACGTGCTCGACACGGCTCACGCCGCCCGGTGCGCGCGCGGCGCTGACAGGCATCAGCAGCTCGGCCGTCCGATCAGATCCCGGCCCTGCTGAGCGCCGAGTTCAGCGACGTGGCGAACGCGTTGCTCGTGAGCGTTGCGCCCGAGACCGTGTAGATGCGCGCGCTCTGCGCCTTCAGCGCCTCGCTGCGCAGGACCGGCAGCGCGCGGCCGTTGATGGCGTTCGAGCGCGGCTTGTGGCTCGGAACGCTGCCGCGGACGTCGATCAGGCGCCGGCCGCTGACCTTGATCGTGACGGTCACGTTGCCCCAGCGCATGTGCACGCTCGGGCCGGTGATCGTCCGGGTCGATGCCGCAAGGGCCTGGTCGGCGGCGGCGGCCGCCCCGGCGACCTGGGCGGCGGGGAGCAGCAGCAGGGCGGTGGCGGCGACGGTGGTGGGGGTGGTTGGCTTCATGCGGGGGGCCTTCCTTGGTCAGAGCGCGAAGCGCTCGATGTGCGTGTACCTGCGCGGCACGCCCGCGTGGCGCAGGCTGCGCTCGGCGGTGCGTGTCATGGCCGGGGGGCCGCAGAGGTAGACCTCGCGCCGTGCGAGGTCGGGGACGAGCTCCTGGAGGTGGCGCGCTGAGAGCAGGTGCTCGGCGCCCGGGGCGGCGTGGTCGCCGACGACGTACGCGATGCGCGCCCTGCGCCGGTCGGCGATCGCCTGCAGCTCGTCGCGCAGCACGAGGTCCTGCTCGCGCAGCGCGCGGTAGAGCACGACGACGTCGCCGGGGATCGCCTCGAGCAGCGCGCGCACCGGGGTGATGCCGATCCCGCCTGCGATCAGCAGCACGCGGTCGCGGCGCTGGACATCCGGGGTGAAGACGCCGAACGGGCCCTCGGCGTGGACCGCGGTGCCCGGGCGCACGGTGCGTAGGCGCGCGGTGAACCCGCCGACCTCCTTGACGGTGATGCGCAGCGAGCGCCCGTCGGGAGCCGCCGAGAGCGAGAACGGGTGCGCCTGCCACCACAGCCCCCGGGCGAAGAAGCGCCACAGGAAGAACTGGCCCGGCTGCGCGCGCAGTCGCTCGAGGTGCCGGCCGCTGATCCGCACCGAGACGACGCCCGGTCCCTCCGGGACGACCTCGTCGACGCGCATTCCGAACCACAGGCCGCGCGCCACCGGCCCGACGATGCGGAAGGCGACGAGCAGCACGAGGGTCACGACGTAGAGGGCCGTCCAGTAGTCGGCGGCGGCATGATCGGCCGAGAGCTCGTTGCCGGTCGGGATCTGGTGGCTCCACGCGAGCGCGATTCCCGCGTAGGCGAGCAGGTGCACGGCGTGCCAGGCCTCGTAGGGCAGACGCCGGCGCACGAGCACCAGCGAGGTGACGACGACGAGCACCAGCAGGCCCGTGCCGACGGTCGCGGCGATCATCCCCGGGTAGTCGTGCGCGAGCGAGGAGATCTCGGCGCCGAGCGAGACCTGGTCGCTCCTGGCGTAGCCGGCCGTGATCAGCACCATGTGCGCGAGCAGGAGCGTCAGGCACGCCTTGCCGTTGCGCCGGTGCCAGACGGTCATGCGGTCGAAGCCGATGAGCTGCTCGAGCCCTGGCAGGCGTGCCAGCAGCAGCACCTGGATCAGGGCCAGGTACGCGCCGAGCAGCCCGGTGATGCGCCCGAGGCTCGTCGCGAGCGCTCCGGGGCCGTGCGCCGCGGTCACGCCGCCGTCGTGCAGCCAGAGCCACACGATGATCGCGCCGTTGGCGAGGATCACGATCCAGACGGCGGCGGCGAGCGCCGCGCGGCGCCGCGCGGCGCCGCGCGCCAATCCGACGTCGCGGGCGCCGATCCGCGGGGCTTCGACTGCGACCTCGGCGTTCGTCACCACATGCCTCCGTCCTGCGGCGCGCTCCTCACGGGGCGACCATCGACGAGGGCGTGGAAAGGCGCCGTAAAGCGCCGGTCAACGGCCGTCCAAGGAGGGACGGACCGGGCGCGCGGTCTCCGAGGGCATCGCACTCACCTCAACGACGGCGCAGCGGGCGTGTTGTGACGTGGCCCACAACGACGAGGGGCCGGCATGCGCCGGCCCCTCGGGTGCATCCGGTGCTGCGGATGCTCAGATCGCCTGGACCTCCTTGGCGGCCGGGCCCTTCGGGCCCTCCTCGGCCACGTACGAGACCTTGGCGCCTTCGGCGAGCGACTTGTAGCCCTCGCCGATGATGGCCGAGTGATGGACGAAGAGGTCCTTGCCGGGCTCATCGGGCGTGATGAAGCCGAAGCCCTTCTCGTCGCTGAACCACTTCACTGTTCCTGTTGCCATGTGTCCTCCACGGCTTTGTGTGCTGCGTACGCGGAGGATGCTCGAGGCAAACTGTATGCGGGCGCTGACACTGCTTTCGCCGCGCTCTTCGGCGCGACGCTGACGGCGCGCACGGTAGCACGACCCCCCACAAGCGCGATGCCGGGGTAACCGACCGTTCACCGGTGGGCGGCCGGCGGGGCAGGTCGTCGTGGGATGCTGCCGTGCATGCGCAGATCCCTGTTCGAGTCCGAGCATGACGACTTCCGGGCGAGCTTCCGCCGCTTCCTGGAGCGCGAAGTCGTCCCGCACCACGAGCGCTGGGACGCCGACGGGATCGTGCCGCGCGAGGTGTTCCGGGCGGCGGGGGAGCACGGGTTCCTTGCGATGGCGGTGCCGGAGGAGCTCGGCGGCGCCGGCGTCGAGGACTTCCGCTTCAACGTGGTGATCGGCGAGGAGGTGCAGCGCGCCGGCGTGAGCGGCTTCGGGCTCGGCCTGACCCTCCACAACGACATCTGCCTGCCGTACTTCCTGGAGTACTGCACGCCCGAGCAGCGGCGGCGCTGGCTCCCCGGGATCGTCTCGGGCGAGCTGCTCACCGCGGTGGCGATGACCGAGCCGGGGATCGGGTCCGACCTGGCCGGCATGGGCACGAAGGCGCTGCGCGACGACGGCGACTACGTCGTCAACGGGGCCAAGACGTTCATCACCAACGGCCTGAACGCGGCGCTCGTCATCACCGCGGTGAAGACCGACCCGAGCCTGCGTCACCGCGGCATCAGCCTGCTCGTTGTCGAGGAGGGCACGCCGGGCTTCGCACGCGGGCGCAACCTCGAGAAGCTCGGCCAGCACGCACAGGACACCGCCGAGCTGTTCTTCGACGACGCTCGCGTGCCGGCCGCGAACCTGCTCGGCGAGGAGGGGGGCGGCTTCGGCTACCTCGTCGCGAACCTGGCGCAGGAGCGCCTCTCGATCGCGATCGCGGCCGTCGCAGCGGCGCAGGCTGCGCTCGAGTGGACGCTCGCCTACGTCAAGGAGCGCACCGCCTTCGGGCAGCCGATCGGGACCTTCCAGCACTCGCGCTTCGTCCTGGCCGAGCTGCGCACCGAGGTCGACGTCGCGCAGGTGTTCGTCGACCGCTGCACGCAGGCGCTCGCGGCCGGCGAGCTGACCGTCGAGGACGCCGCCGAGGCGAAGTGGTGGTGCACCGAGCTGCAGGGCCGCGTGATGGACCGGTGCGTGCAGCTGCACGGCGGCTACGGCTACATGCTCGAGTACCCGATCGCGCGCGCCTACGCCGACGCGCGGATCACGCGCATCTACGGCGGGACGACCGAGATCATGAAGGAGATCATCGGGCGCTCGATGGGCCTGGGGTGATGGTCCGCCACGCCGAGCGTCCCGCGCTGCCGCCCATAGGGGGCCGCGAGGGACGCTCGGCGGGGGTTCAGCCGCCGGCGACGTCGCGGCGCAGGAACACGAACATGCCGGCGCACAGCGCGGGCACGGCGTAGAGCGCGCAGACCCACGTCGCGCGCACGATCGGGTACCAGTCGACCGGCGTGCGCAGGAAGCCCTGCCAGGCGTTGAACTGGGTGCTCAGCAGGTAGGGCTGCAGGCCGCCCAGGCCGGGGATGATCGTCAGCAGTTGCAGCAGCAGCGAGAACATGAGCGTGCCCACGATCGCCGCGGCGCTGTTGCGGAACACCGTCGAGAGCAGCAGCCCGATGCAGGCGACGGCGATGATCGGCAGCAGGTACACGCCGAGGCTCGCGCCGACGAGCGCGAGGCCGTGCGTCGCCGAGACGCGGGTGCCGCTGAGGCTCGTGATCGGGTGGAAGCCGGAGACGGCAACGCCCGCGACGGTGGCGACGGTGCCGGTGACGAGGATCGCCAGCGCCGCGTAGCTGAACGCCGCGAGCATCTTCGCGGTCCACACCTGGCCGCGTTCGACCGAGCGCGTGAGGATCGTCTTCAGCGTCCCGTTGCCGTCCTCGGTGGCGACGATGTCGCCGGCGACCAGCGCGGTGATCAGCGGGAACAGCCAGATCGAGCCGAACAGCAGCAGCACCAGCGGGATCGCGAGCCCCGTGCTGTGGATGTAGCGGCCGAACGGGACGTCGTTCGGGCCCCCGCGCGGCTGCACGGCGACAGCCACGGCGAAGATCACCGGCACGAGCGCGGCCGCGCCGAGCCCGAGGTACGTGCGCTTCTGCGAGCGCAGCTTGCGCAGCTCCCAGCGGTAGACCGTGCCGACGCCGGGCCCGCTCACGACGGCGCCTCCTCGACGATGCGCGCGGCCGCGGCGACGTGCGCGTCGGCCAGCCGGCGCTCGCCCTCGCCCTCGGTGAGCTCGAAGAACAGGTCCTCAAGCGTCGCGCTTCGTGGCGCCAGCTCGAGGATCAGCGCGCCGGCCTCGGTCAGCGCGAGCGAGAGCTGCGCGAGCGCCTGCTCGTCGGCGGGGCGGAAGGTGATGGCGCCCGCGCCATCGACGCCGTGGATCCCCGGCTGCGCCGCGCAGACCCGCCGCGCACGCTCGTCGTCGACCGTGCGCAGGCGGTAGGAGATGCCCGCGGTTCGCCGCAGGTCCTCGAGCTCGCCCTCGTAGACGATGCGCCCGCGGCGCACGATCGCCACGCGGTTGCACAGCTCCTCGACCTCGTTCAGCAGATGGCTGGAGAGCAGCACCGTGATGCCGTCGTCGGCCAGGCGGCGGATCAGCCGGCGCATGTCGCGCATCCCACCCGGGTCCAGGCCGGTCGCCGGCTCGTCGAGCAGCAGCAGCCGCGGGCGCCGCAGGAGCGCGGCGGCCAGGCCGAGGCGCTGGCGCATCCCGTGCGAGTAGCCGCCGACCTTGTCGCCCGCGCGGTCGCGCAGCTCGACGACCTCGAGCACCTCGTCGATCCGCCGCGCCGCGTCCCCGCCGTCCAGCGCGGCGAGCAGCCGCAGGTTCGTGCGCCCGTCCAGGTAGGGGTAGAAGCGCGGCGCCTCGACGAAGCCCGCCACGCCCGCGAGCGCCTCCACGGAGAGCTGCGGATCGCGCCCGAAGAGTCGCACGCGGCCTGCGGTCGGGCGGATGAGGCCGAGCATCATGCGCAGCGACGTCGTCTTGCCCGCGCCATTGGGCCCCAGGTAGCCGAAGACGTCGCCGCGGCGGACCGTCAGGTCGACGTCGTCGACCGCGGTGATCGCTCCGTAGGTCTTGACGAGCCCGCGGACCTCGACGGGCGGCGCGTCGCTCATGCCGCTGAGACTAGGACGTGCGCGCCGGCGCCTAGAGGGCGCGCGCCGCAGCCTCGACGGTCGCCGGGATGACCGAGCCCATCACCGTGTAGCGGACCCCTCCGCGGCTGAACGTCACGACCGTGCCGAGCGCCGTCGTCAGCTCCTGGCCCCTCACCGAGCCGATCGTCACCGACGGCAGCGACAGGCCGGTGTGCTCGCCGCCCGGCTGCG
This sequence comes from Solirubrobacteraceae bacterium, assembly GCA_035542555.1. GTDB lineage: Bacteria > Actinomycetota > Thermoleophilia > Solirubrobacterales > Solirubrobacteraceae > F1-60-MAGs163. The sequence goes on from DATKLF010000078.1 coordinate 27,155, forward strand.
CACCCCCGGAGGTGTCCGGCAGCTGCAGGACGGCGATCCCGTCGAGCCCCTGGCCGTAGGTGACGAGGGCGCCCGCGTGGCCGCCGCCGCTGATCAGCCGCACCTCGCTGCGCGCCATGCCGGCGAGCGTGTCGGGCGCTGCGACGGTGAACGGCAGCTGCGCCTGCACCGCCGGCAGGCCGCTGACCGGCTGCGCCGGCTTCGACGGGCCGGTGGCGGCGCTCGGGCGCTTGGCCTGCAGGTCGACCACCTGCGCGCCGGCGGGAATCGGCAGGTCGAACACCGACGCGGGAACCGGCCCGAAGGAGATCCGCGTCGCCTCGAGCTGCAGCACCGGGCTGCTGTCGCCCTTGGCGTAGATCCCGGCACGCAGCGGCGCGCCGTTGACGGCGTCCCACGCGATCTCGGCGCCGCCGACGAGGCCGCCGTGCTGGAGCGGGGCCAGGCGCAGGCTGTAGGCCGGGCGCCCGGCGATGTTGGTGGGCGTGGCGTCGGACAGGCTCGCGTGCGCCGACAGGCGCTCCAGCGCGCGCCGGATGCCGTCGAGCGACGGCGGCCAGGGCTCCTTCGAGGACGCCTGCGAGTCCGTGTGCTGCGGCAGCGTCATGCGATAGACCGTGTTCGCGGCGGCGTGGTAGATCGAGAGCTGGTCGCCGCGCAGCAGGATCTGCGCGTCGCCGCCGCCGCCGGAGGACTGCAGCTCGAGGCGCACGTCGCCGCCCGGCGTCGCCCACAGGCGGCCGGTGGAGCCGGCGAGCAGCGGGTCGCTGCCCTGCGCGACGCCCGAGCTGTCGATGAGGCGGTTCGTGAAGCGGATCCGCGCGCTCACGCCCTCGACCTGTGGCCCGCTCATCGCGTCGTGGATCGCCTGCGCCAGCGGCTTGGGGGGCGGCGTGGTCGTGGAGATGACGCCGGTCGCCGCGGCCACGCCGGTCGCCATCGCGAGGACGAGCACGACGGCGAGCAGCGGCCCGCGCAGCCCGCGCTGGGCGCGCACCCGCCAGAGCACGCCGGAGGGCCGGTGCTCCAGGTCGCGCTCGGCGCGCTCGAGCTCGTCGCCGAGCTCCCCCAGGAAGCGCAGGTCGCGGTGGTCGGGGGGCGTGGTCATGCCGTCACCTCGTTGTGTGGTCCCAGGCCGTCGAGCGCCGCGGCCAGCTGGCGCAGGCCGCGCGAGACGCGGGCGCGCGCGGTCGGCTCGGAGATGTGCAGGCGCGCCGCGACCTCGCCGTAGGAGAGCTCCTCGACGACCCGCAGCTGCACCGCCTCCTGCTGCTCGGCCGACAGCCGGCGGAACTCGGCCGCCACGACCGAGCGCAGGTCGGCGAGCCCGGCGAGCTCGACCACGCGGGCGTGCTCGTCGGCGCTGATCGCCGGCAGGGCCAGGCCGAGGCGCTCGATCGAGCGCCGTTCGGCGACGCCGCGGCGCACGAAACGGCTGAGCTTGTGGCGCGCTATCCCGTAGAGCCAGCCGCCGGCCTCCTCGGGCGAGCTCGCGCGCAGACGCGAGCGGGTGCGCAGCGCCTCCGCGAAGGTCTCGGCGGTCAGGTCGCGGGCGATCTCGACGTCGAACGTGCGGCGCGCGAAGAACACGAGCAGCCGTTCGGCGTGCTCGGCGTAGAACGCCGCGAAGTCCGCGGGCAGCGTGGTCGATCTTGGGGTGGGGTCGGGAGTCGCCGGCACAGCTCTACCACCGATGTGCCACAAGCCCCCGATCCTGTGACGCGCCGCGTCCTGTCCCGCTCAGGCCGCGACCGGGATCGAGCGGTTCTGATTGAGGAACGTCGACGCCAGGCGGTCGCCCTCGCCGTCCAGCCGCAGGTCCGGGAAGCGGCGCAGCGTCTCCTGCAGCCAGATCTGCATCTCCAGGCGCGCCAAGCCCGCGCCGAGGCAGAAGTGCCGGCCGCCGCCGCCGAAGCCCTGGTGGGGGTTGGGGTCGCGGCGCACGTCGAAGCGGTGCGGGTCCTCGAAGACCGTCTCGTCGCGGTTGCCCGAGACGTACCAGAGAAGCACCTTGTCGCCTTCGGCGACCGGCTGCCCGGCGATCTCGGTGTCGCGCATCGCGGTGCGTCGCATGTACGCAAACGCCGGGTGGTAGCGCACGAACTCCTCGATCGCCTGCTCGCGCGAGACCGTGCCGTCGCGCACGAGCTCGAGCTGATCGGGGTTCTCGAGCAGGCTGCGCATGCCGGAGGTGAACGTCGCCCGCGTCGAGTCGTTCCCGGCGACCATCAGCAGGAACCAGAACATGATCAGCTGCTCGTCGGTGAGGTGCTCGTCGTCGACTTCGGCCTTCAGCAGCGCCGTCGTGAGGTCGTCCTCGGGGTGTGCCTTGCGCGCCTCGACGATCTGGTGCACGTAGGCGAAGACCTCCTGCAGCGCGACCCACGTGTCCTCCATGTCGACGACGACGCGCGGGTCCTCGAAGGCCGTCGTGCGGTTCGTCCAGTCGACGAGCTTCTCCGCGTCCTCGCGCGGCACGCCCAGCATGTCGCCGATCACCATCGCGGGAACGAACACGCCGACGTCCTGGACGAGGTCGAAGCGCCCGTCGGGGTGGCGCTCGAGCGCGCGGTCGTAGACGTCGTTGATGATGCCCCGCATGCGCTCGGTGTGGTCGAGCGCGCGCTTGGGGGTGAACGCCCGCTGGACGAGCGCCTTGAGGCGGTCATGCCGCGGCGGGTCCTGCGAGATCATCATCATCCGCTGGAACGCCAGCGGGTCCTCCGGCGCGCCGGGCGGCGGCGTCTCCATGAACTGGTTGACGGCGAGGATGCCGCCGCGCTCGGAGGAGAAGGTCTCCCAGTCGCGCCCGACCCAGGCGATGTCGTCGAAGCG